>NZ_JBHYIQ010000027.1:90599-102923 GCF_042739895.1 Amycolatopsis sp. NPDC059021 | reverse complement strand
GATCAACGCCTTCGCCATCACGTTCGGTGACCGCTGGCCGGGAGCCGAAACCTACTGATCAACAACGCCGGAAACACCGATCATGGGATAGACCCAAACTGGACAGTCCTCAGTAGACGGCGACTGCTCGGCGGGCTGTTGGAGGAGGACTCGTGCGGCGTGTTCATGGCGGCACACCGCACGAGTCCCCCGGTTCGGTGCGGAAAGGGTCAGAGGTTGAGCTTTCCGGCGGCTTCGGCGGTGAGCTGGTGGCTGTCCACCGACGGGTTACTGGCGGCCTTCGCCCGGTCGGTGTCGGCCTTTCCGTCGGAGGTCGGCACGGGGAGCGGTTTGTGTACGTGCAGGGCGCTGTCCCGCGGCGGAGTGACTCCGTCGAGGTAATAGCTCTCCACGAGGTTGTCGATCTCGGGCACACCGTCGAGGTAGACACAGTGGTCGCCGACGCCGTCGATGTGCACCATCCGCGAGTTCTCGAACGACCGGTGCGCCGCGACAGCGCCTTCGTACGGCGTCGCCGGGTCGAGCCGGTTCTGCACCATCAGGATCGGCGGCAGCCCCTTGCCCGTGGGGGTCGGCAGGGCGATGTCCGCGGGCCGCTTCCAGGTGTCGCAGATCTGGCCGACCCAGCTCCAGCCCATCAACGGGTAACGCAGGCCCAGCGCGGTGGATTCGGCGAGGCGCGACGCGCGGGTGCCGTGCCAAGCGGTGTCGTTGCACATGATGGTGTTGAACACCGTGCTTTCCGTTTCCTCCTCCTGCGCGTCATCGGCGGGCTTGCGCGCGGCGTCGAGATCGGCGCGCAGCTGCTGCTTGTTGCCGACGGCAGCACCGTCGGCCCGGCTGTCGAGGGCCTTCTTCACCGAGCCGAGTGCCTTGCCCAGCTTCACGAACTGCTTGTCCGCGGAGTACAGGTTGACCACGATCAGGCTGTCCAGATCGACCGCTCCGAGCTTGCCCAGCTCGGGGTCGTCGATCGGCTTGGCGGCCAGTGCGGCACGCATCGACTCGTAGGCTGCCGTGATCGCGGCCGGCGTCGTGCCGAGATGGAACACGTTGTCGTACTTCGCCGCCCACGGCCGGAATTCCACGTCGAAGCGGCGCTGGAAGCCCATCGGCTGCGTGCTCCACGAGGTGTCGAGATCGGTGGTGAAATTCGTGTTGGCGTCGAGCACGAACTTGTCCACCCGCGCGGGGAACTGGGTCGCGTAGTGCGCGCCCATCCAGGTCCCCGCGGACCACCCGAGCCAGCTGATCTTCTCCCGGCCCAGCAGCGCGCGCAGCAGGTCGACGTCGTCGCCGGTCTGCTCGGTGGTGATCGTCGTGCCGAGCTCGCCCTCGGAACGCTGGCAGTCGCGCTGGTTCTGCTCGCTGGCGTCCTGGATCGCCTTGATGTTGACCGGGCGCCGATCACGGGGGTCCAATGCGGACCCGTTGTCCAGCGCGCCCCCGCAACTCACGTGGGTGCTCTTCCCGACACCGCGCGGGTCGAAGCTGACGAGCTCGAAGCTGTCCAGCATCCGGGTCCGCTCGTTCTTGGCGAACAGCAGCGGCATGGCCAGCCCCGGCTCGCCGGGGCCGCCGGGGTTGATCACCAGGCTGCCCCGCGGGGCGCCCTTGTCGTTGCGGATCCGGCTCACCGCGACGGTGATCGTCTTCCCGTCGTCGGGGTGATGCCAGTTCTGCGGCACGGTCATCGTCCCGACCTCGTAGCGTTCGACGCCGGGCTTTCCCTTGAAGGCGTCGGGCACCTCGCCCGGTTTGAACCCCGGTTTCCAGTCGATCTTCTGCTCCAGGAACCGCTTCGGCACGACCGGCTGCCCGGCCGCCTTGCCGGGCGCGTCCGCCAGCGCCGGAACCGCACCGGCGACCAACGCGCCGACCGCCGCCGCGACGACGGGGAGCACCGTCAGCTTCCTCACCACAGTTCGCCTCCAGCTCCCCGCCCGGAAACTCCCAGCCGGTGGACCATCTCGTGCTTGCTACGCATCAGCACACCCTGACACGCGCTTTGCCGATCAGCCACATTTCGCGCGACAGGACGATCCGAAGGTCGGGCACTGTTCAATCAAACGATGTAGCGCATCGAATCAGAGGACGTCACGGGTCTTCAGGACGCGCTCGGCGACCACGGTGAGCACCAGCAGCCAGCCCGCGAGCACCGCGAGCGCCGCCGGAACAGGCAGCGGCGGTGACGCACCGGCGTAGGCCAGCGACAGCTGTCCGCCCAGCGGGAGCAGGCGGCCGATCGCGGGTGCCGCACTCAGCACGGGGATCGCGGCGAGCAGGGTGACCAGCGCGGCCAGCGGCGCGAGGACGTAGTGCCGCACCAGTGAGCCGATCAGCAGACCCCATGACGCGGCGAACGCCGACGCCGCCATGCCGCCCAGCGTCGTCCACAGCAGCGAAGTGTCTACTGTGGATCGAGCGACGACAGCGGTCAGTACGGTGCCGTAGAGGCCGATGACGGCGCCACTCACCGCGGAGGTCACGACCTTCGCGCGCAGGACGTGCCCTCGACGGTTCAGCAAGACACAGCGGGCGAAGACGCCGTCGCGGTGCTCCAGCGCGAATCGGATCGCCCCGTACAGCGCGGCCATGACGGCGGTCTGGATTGCGGCGGCGGCGATCCGCTGGTGCGGGTCACCACCGCCGGAGGACTGGACGACGCTCGCGACGGCGGTGAACGTCACGAACCCGAGGCAACCGAGCAAGACGTAGTCACCGCGCAGCCGCAGCCATTCGGCACTCAGCGCGCGACTCATGCGATCGCCTCGCTTCGCGAGACTGTGTTTCGCGGGACACCCGCACCCGGTCGGCCGTCGCGAGCGGCTGCGCGATTGTTGCTCACGCCAGCCTCCGCGTTGAACCCTTTTTGGCGCATGATAATGATGATTCGCTCGCAAGCGTCGCTCATGCGACCTCCCGGCGGCGGAACAGCACCCAGCCGAGCCACGAGGCCGCGGCCAGCACCGGCAGGTACACCAGCACGCCGAGCACGGGCGGGAGGACGCCGTCGATCGGGGTCCGGATGATGCCCGCCAGCGCGGTCGCGGGCAGGAACCGTGCCACGTCCGGATAATTGAGCAGCAGCGGCAGTTCCACCCCGAGCGGCAGCAGGATCGCGATGCCGGTGCCGACGTAGTAGTTCGGCACGATCCAGCCGACCGCGACACCCCACGGCCCGGCCAGTGCGCAGGCGACGACGCAGCCCGCGAGCATTTGCCACGTCCTCGCGTCCATGACGAACGAGCGGGTGTCGGCACGCAGCACGAGCGTGACGATCACGGCCCAGCCTGCCGCGCCGACGATCCCGACGGCCAGCCCGCCCGCGGCGCCCGCGATCAGTTTTCCGAGGTAGACGTCGGCACGCCGGTTGGCCAGTACGGTCCGCACCACGGACTTGTAGTAGTACTCGCGGGTCACCAGCCAGCAGCCGAGGAACATGGCCGCGACCGGGCAGGACGCGAGGAAACCGAGCAGCAGGTGCGTGCCGGTGGCCGCGTCCACAGCCGACGTGTCCACTGTGGATTTCGGTGCGTTGGCCAGCAGCAGCGCGGGCATCAGGAGGGCGTAGGCGAACACCGCCAGCATCCAGAACCCGCTGCGTGCCTTGAGGATTTCACTGCGGATCGCGTCACGCACCGGGCACCCCCGCGTCGACGAGCTCGAAGAACCGGTCCTCGAGGTTGTGCTGCCCGTGGCCGGTGAGTTCGTCCAGCGTGCCGGCGAAGATCGTGCCGCCGCGGATGATGACGACCTCGTCGATGGTCTGGGCGACCTCGGCGAGCTGGTGACTGGACAGCAGCACGGTGCCGCCGTCGTCGGCGAAGGACCGCAGGAACCGGCGCAGCCAGCGCACACCTTCGGGGTCGAGACCGTTGGCGGGCTCGTCGAGGACGAGCAGCTCCGGGTCGCCGATCAGCGCGGTGGCCAGGCCGAGGCGCTGCTTCATGCCGGTGGAGAACTTCCCGACCCGCCTGCCGCCGACAGAATCGAGGCCGACCTTGGCCAGTACCTCGTCCACCCGCTTGTCCGGCACACCGGCCGCGGCCGCGCAGATCCGCAGATGCTTGGCCGCGGTCATGCCGGTTTCGAAGCCGACGCCGTCCATGTGCACGCCGATCCGCCGTGCCGGAGCGGCCAGTTCGGCGAACGGCGCGCCGAACACGGTGGCCGAGCCCGAGGTCGGGCGCAGCAGGCCCAGCAGTCCGCGCAGCGACGTGCTCTTGCCTGCGCCGTTGGGGCCGAGCAAGCCGACGACGCGTCCGGATTGGACGGTGAAGCTCAGGTCGGAGACCGCGGTCGTGCGCCCGTAGCGCTTGGTGAACCGGTCGAACCGGACGATCTCGTTCATGATGGGGGTGTTCTCCTAACCGAAAAGGGGGGCCAGCACGGGCCGGAGGTAGCGGCGGCCCGCCCACGTGCCGAGCGATACGGACCCGGTCTCCACGTGGGCGAGCCCGGCTCTCTCGGGCAGCCCACCGGCATCCACTGTGGACAGTGGGAGGGTGAGGGCGTGGCCGGGGATGTCCGAGCGCAGGGGCAGCAGGGCCGAGACGGGGACCTCCGCCGGTACCGGGGTGCCCGCGCCGACCCGGGCTGTCCCCAGCGTGGTGGTGAAGAACAGGCCACCTCGTTCCAGCACGACACGCTGGCCCGGCTCCAGCTCCGTCACATCGGTTCCGGACGGCAGCACCAGCCGGACGCCATGCGAATCGGCGACGTATCCGGCGGGAATGCGGTAGGGCACGTGTACCAGGGTGGCGACCGCGACGAGCGCGGCGGCGCCGGTCACCACCACCGCGGCCAGCCGTAACCACGACGCGCCCCCGCGCCGCGCGTCGGCCAGCACGCCGAAAACCGTGGCCAGCAAACGATAAGCGAGGTACGCGGCGAGCAGGCACACCACGATCGCGCCGACGAACCCGGCCGCCAGCATCACGTTCGTCCAGCGGGTCAGGGCCGCGGTCAGGATCACCACCGGGAACGCCGCGCAGGCCATGCCGTAGGGCACCGCCCAGCGCAGCCGCGGCAGTTGCCGTTCGGCGCGCACGCCGAACAACCGCCGTGACCACCAGCCCCGCGCGTCGCGGATCGCCTTGTCTCGCAGATGCGGAACGTCCACCGCGGCCATCAGCGCCAGGTACCCGTCGAGCTTGATGAACGGCACCAGGTTCAGGACGCCGATGAAGTAGCAGGCCAGCGCGAAGCCGACCACGGTCGTGCGCGTGTCGCCGGACGGCAGCAGCAGCGCGATCGTCGCCGCGACGCCGCCGATGACCGCCTGCGCGCTCACCCCGGCCAGCGCGATCGCCACTCGTTGCCGGCGCCGTGGCAGCCGCCAGCCGTCGGTGACCTCGCAGAAGCACGCGGGCGTCAGATAGAACAGCATGACGCCGAGCCAGCCGGGCCGTCCGCCGTGATGGGTCAGCGTCGCGCCATGGCACAGCTCGTGGACGACGGTGGTGGCGACCAGCCCGATCCAGATCCAGCCGAACGCGGGCAAGGTCATCGGCGCGGCGACCGCGCCCGCCACGACGTCCGGTTGCAGTGCCAGCGCGAGCAGCCCGGCCGCGCCCAGCACCGCGGCGGTCGTCACCACGGCCCGGCCCGAAAGGCGGGAAAGCAGGCCACGTAAGGGATCCAGCACCCGGGTGGCACGGATCAGGCGCAGTTGCACGGCCGCGGGCGGGAGCAGGACGACGCGGCGTTCGCGGGGCGCCACGGCGTTCCGGTCCGTGCCGAGCAGTCCCAGTCCGGCGAACTTCGCGAGCGCGCCGCGGACCAGTTCGCCGGTCCATTTCTCGCCGAGCGCGGTGGCGAGTTCCTCGCTGCCCAAGACGCCGTCGAGCGCGCTCAGCAGCTTGCCCGCGTCCGCGCCGACACGCAGCGGGTTCGTGCCCGGCCGCTCGACGATCCATGCGCCCGCTTCGGTGTCCGGCCGGTGCACCACGACCCCGGGCGCGAGGTGCGGTGCGGCTTCGATCGGCGTGCCCATCAGATCAGCGGATGCGGGAACGTCGCGTGCCGTCCCGCGGTCAGGCCGTGGCGGCGGCGCACGGCGTCGATCCGGTCGTGCCGCCACCCGAACGACGTCGCCTCGTCCATCCGCAGCGGCTGATAGCCCGGCGCGATCACCTTGACCACGCGCCAGCCCATCGCCCGGTGGACCTCGGGCAGACGCCCGGTCAGCTCGACGGCCGCGGGCCGGGCGCCGTCGGCGATCATCCCGCGCACCAAGGATTCCGGCGTCACCGGCGCCGCCGGGACGTCGCGGATCCGGGTGGCCCGCACGGGAAGATCCCGCAGTCGCCGTTCCAGTTCCGCGACAGCGGGTTCGGTCATCCACAGTCGCGCGCGATCGACGTCGTCGCGGACCATGGGCACCTGCGCGTCGCCGATCGTGTCCGCGATGCCGAGCAACGCGGTGCGGACCTGCAGTGCTTCCTGCAGGGCGATCAGGATCGCGCGGCCCCAGTCCGGATGCGCCTTGACGCCGACCGCGGCCAGTGTCCGGCCGCGGGTGCGGTCGACCGCCGCGGCGAGTACACAGTGGACACCCGGCAGCCCGGTCGTGACCTCGGCCAGGCTCGTCGTCAGCCCCGCCTCGCGCGCGGAAGTCCACAGTGTACGGATCTGGCGCCATGGCTGGGTCCGCGGTGCCGCCGCGAGTTCGGCGTCGGTATCGAGCGCGGTCAGTCCCGCCTCGGCAGCCCAGGCGACCGCGACGGCGTCCCGCTCGATCGTCTCCAGCAACGCGCCACGCAGCGCGAAGTCCAGGTCACCGCCCGCCGCGGCGCCCGACGGCGTCGGGTCGAACCACCGCGTGGACACCGGGTAGTCGACGAGCCCGGCGGGCAGCCACACCGGTTCGCCGGACCCCAGCCAGTGGCCCTCGTACCAGGTCAGCGGCTCACCGGCGGCGGCGGGATCGCCCAGCGACTCCGCCGCGAAGTCGAGCGTGTCGGGGGCGGTGGTACCGGTGCGGCTGCGGGGACCGCCCGCGCGACGGGGCATCAACGCGTACCGTTCGACGGCCTCGCCCGCGGCACGCACCATGGCGTCGGACCGGCTGGCCCCGCACGCGCCGACGAGATGCAGCGGGTACTCCTCCTCGCCGGCGTCGCGCGCGCCGAGCCCGCCGATGTCCACCGCGATACTCCACAGTGGATGGTCGGGAGGTGACGGCCTGGCGACCTGCCAGCGGCCGGCGAGCCCGTGCGCGGGGTTCAAAGTGGCCATCACGTCGAGCACAGCGGCACCTCCCTCGTGGCGTCGCGGTACAGGCCTTCGAGGTCGGCCACCGACAGTCCGGCCAGCATGGGCAGCGGGCCGCCCCAGCTTTCGACGGCGTTGGCGGCGGCTCGTGCGCACGCTTCGGCCGGGACCGTGGCGGGCTCGATCGTCCATCGGCGCATCAGGCAGGCGATGCCCTCGACCGGGTCCTCGCCCAGGCCGGGAACGAGGCGGGTGATCCAGTGCCAGACCTCGGCGAGCCGTCCGGGGTGGCCGTATCGGTGGTCGCCGGAGGCGATCCGCGCCCACACCGGCGGCAGGACGCTCGCGGTCGCGGCGATCTTTCCGGCGCCCAGCACCGTCGCGAGTTCGTTGGCCAGGTACCAGTGTTTCGCCGAGAACGGCTCCCGCCGGGCCAGCGCCCAGCCGGTGTGCGTGGTCGCGCTGAGCGTCGCGGCGGCGAGGCGGGTATCCGGCCCGGTCTCTCCGCGTGCCAGCTGGTCGCCGACGAGCAGCAGCCGGGTCGTGAGCGTCTCGGCTTCCGCGTCGCCGAGCTCGTCGGGCCGGTCGTCGCCGATGGCCGGGCCGAGCACGCGCAGCAGGGCCTCGAAAACGCCCTCGCGCAGCAGACGCGGCGGCAGGGTCGCGGTGAACCGCGGGTCCAGCACCGCCAGATCCGGCCGCAGCGCGGCACCGGTGACCAGCCGCTTGCGGCCCGGCGGTGTCGATGTCGTCGTGCACGCGACCTGGCTGACCTCGCTGCCGGTGCCGATCGTGGTCGGCACGAACACCCTGCGCGACAACGGCTTTCGTGCTGTGGCCGAGGGCAGGGACACGACCCCGGCGCGGCGGCTCCGGACAGCGACGGCTTCGAGAGCGGGCGGATCGGCGTAACCGAGACACGCTAGTTTGACCCGGTCGAGGACGCTGCCGCCGCCGAAGGCGACCACCGTCGACGGCGCCTCGGTGGTGAATACGTCGATGAGATCCGCGATCGACGTGGCGTCGTCGTCCGCGGCGCCGAGGCGCACGACGGAGCCAGGGGAAGTACCGAGGTCCGCGACGAGTCCGCGTAAATCCGGTGCGGCGTCGGCGAATCCGGCGTCCGCGACGACCAGGCAGCGCGGAGGCCGCGCGAGTTCGGCGGCGGCCGACTGCCACGCCTCGGGCCCGGCGTGCAGGATCGGGGTCGCCCGGCGGACGGTGGCGCTCACGCCGCGACCGCCCGGTCCGCTGCCACGTCGAGCCCGATCCGCAGGCGGTCCTCCAGCTCGGCGAGGTCGGCGCCGGTGTAGGTCAGCGCGGGGACGAGCTGGATCGCGCCCGGCCCCGGCTGCACGAGGACACCGGCGTGCCGTGCCTCGGTCACTACCGCTCGGACGGTTTCCGGCGAGGGGTCGGTGAGGGTGAGCGAGCGGAAGCACCCGACGCCGTCGCTGCCGGACACCAGCGGGTGCTCCTCAAGACGCGCCAGCGTTCCGTCCAGGAGCGTGCCGAGCCGTGCGGCCCGCGCGCAGGCGTCGAGCCGCCGCATTTCGGCGATGGTCGCCTCGATCGCGGCGCAGGTCGGCGGCGTCCCGGCCTGGGTCTCGCCGTGCACCAGCGTGGCGTCGGCGTCCTCGAAGGCCTGGCAGATCTCGTGGGAGACCACCACGGCCGAAGCCGCGCAGGTGCCGTTAGTCAGTCCCTTCGACGTGATCAGCACGTCCGGTCGCACAGGCCACGCCTCGGACGCGAAAAACCGGCCCGTCCGGCCGAATCCGGTCGCCACCTCGTCAGCCACCAGGACGAACCCGTACTCGCGGCGCAACTCCTCCAGCGCGGCGAGCAGCCGTTGGCCGAGCGGGTGCGCGCCCGAACCGAGAACCGGCTCGACGACCACGGCCGCGACCCGGCGTCCTTCGCGGGCCAGCAGCGTCGTCAGTTCGGTCTCGTCGTGCGGGGAGACGTGTCGCACCGCGCGCTGGTCGACGCCGTAGCCGTGCTGGCCGAGATCCTCGCCGGTGAGCCCGAAACTGCCGTAGGTGAGCCCGTGATAGCTGCCCTTGAGCCCCACGACGACGCGGCGCTGCGGCTCGCCGAGCAGCGCCTGGTAGTGCCGGACGAGCTTCATCATGACGTCGTTCGCGGCGCCGCCGGAGGTGGAGAACAGCACGCGGCCGAACGTCCCGGGCCCGCACACCTCCAGCAATGCGGTGGCCGCGCGGACCGCGGGTTCGTGCCCGGCGCGGAACAGCGAAAGGTACGACGCGTGGCCGAGCGCGTCCGTGACGGCGGAGGTGATCGCCGGGTTCCCGTAGCCGAGGTTGACGTTCCACAGCCCGCTGGTCGCGCACAGCGCCCACCGGCCGTCGGAGAACCGGACCCGGACACCCTCGGCGGCCACGGCGTGCCGATCGGCCCTGCCGTATTCGCTCGGCGGCACAAAGGATTCCCACAGCGGATACCGGTTCACGCGATCGCCTCACAAGTCAGGAGCACCGGATGCTGTCCGGGCTGGGCCGCCCCCGGCGTCGCTCGCAGCAACTCGTCGCCTTCGCGCCGGTCGGCGACGCGCAGGCCCGCCGTGGCGAGCTCGGCGATCAGCCGCGCCGAGTCCACCAGGTACACCTCGCTGACGAACAGCGTCCGATTCGTCGTCTGTCCGTCGTGGACACACTCGCGGAGGAGACTCGTGGTGCGGATTCCGCGCGGCGCGTCGAAGTGCTGGAACAGCGTGATCACCGTGTCGCCGGGCTCGCCGGTGTACGTGACCATGCTGATGCGCTCGGCTGTCCGCGTGGTCAGCAGTTCCGGTCCGAAGTCCATGGTGGACACGAGGAACCGTCCGCCGGGGGCGAGCAACTGCCGCACGCGGGAGAACAGCGCCGCGCGTCCCGCTTCGTCGAGCAGGCACACCGACGACGTGCCGAGCACGATCAGCTCGAAGGTGGCAGCCAGGTCCATAGTGGACATATCGGCTTCGACGGTCTTGAGCGTTCCCCGTGCGTGCGGCTGCTCGGCGTGCCGTTCGGTCAGCAGCTGGAGCATGGCGGGGGAGGAGTCGATCGCCCAGACGTCGTGGCCGCGTCCGAGCAGCGGCAGGGTCAGGCGGCCGGAGCCACAGGCCAGGTCCAGGACCGGGCCGGTGACCCGCCGGGCTGCCCGCAGCAGTTCGCCGATCTCCTGGGTGTCGCCGCGGCTCAGCCGGTCGTATTCGGCGGCCCCTTCCGGCCCGTACAGCGGCAGCGTGGTCAGCCCGGCGCCGTAGATCCGGGCGAGGCGTCCGGCGGTGCCCGGCGCGGTGATCGTCGCGGCCGTCATGACGTCGTGACCGGTGTGCGTGGTGTGGTCAGCCGCGTCGTGAGGCCGGTGAGCGCCTCGGTTGCCACCTCGGCCGTCAGTCCGAGATGTTCGACCGCCAGCCGCGCCGCGGCGGCGACGTCGTCACCGCTGACCGAGAGCAGTTCGACGAGCCGGGCCGCGTCCTGGCCGACCTCGAACCAGCGTCCGTCGCCCGGCTGATACAGCAGCGTCCGGTCCTCGGCCCAGAGCAGCAGTGGCGCGGTGCTGTCCTCGGGCCGGTCGAGCGGCAGGCTGTCGACCAGTCGCGCGCCGAAACCGGAGACGCGATAGGAACGGGTGTCGCCCCGCCGCAGCGATCGCAGCGCGTCGAGCGCGGTCAGGTACCGCGCCAGCCACGGGCGCGCGGCGTGTGCCTCGGAAGTGAGCGTGGCGTCCAGAACCGCCGACAACGCCTTTTTTCCTTGGGAATCAAGGGAATCCCACGTCCGCGGTGGCGCATCGATCGAGCCGATCACCGGGCCGGACGGCCCCGCGCGGAACTCACCGGACTCGGTGACGTGCACGCGGTCCAGCCTTTCCGTGGGGCGGGGCAGGCCGAGCGCGCACTGGTCGGCGAGCACGACCGACGGGTGCACGAGTTGTTCGGCGAACACTCCCTCGCGCCGTGCCAGCTCGGCGTCCTCTCCGAAGACCTCGAAATCGTGCGGCCCGGTCACCCGCACGACCGTCGGGCCCGCCACCGCCTGATAGGCGATCGACAGATAGTCCTGGGTGTGCACGAAAATCTCGTCGGCGATGACGATTTCATCGCCGGGTTCGGCCAGGGAGCCGTCATAGCCCACCGCTCGCGGGTCGGCGCCGGACGGCGCGAACACCACGTCGCCGGGTGCGGCGAAATCGTCCAGAATCGTTCCGGCGTGCGCGGCGGATTCGAGAAACCAGACCCGGTGATCCGCCGCGGGCTGATTACCGGAAATCCAGCGGATCAGCGCGTCACTGATCAGCCGGCGGCTTTTTCCGGCGTCGGCGCTACGCGTTTCGGTACTGCCCATGACTTTCCCCCTGGTTGCTGGCCGTGCACGCACGCCCGGAAAGAACAAAGCGACGGTAACCCGGAGTAGTGGCGGCGGCTCAAGTGAATGTGACGCCGATCACTGATTACAAAACGGCTCGGCGTGGTACACAGTTTGGCGCGCTCCGTGATGTCAATCGTTCGGTTGACGCGGGCTTCCATCATGCGATTTACCCCACGAGTGTCCGGTAGCGACTTCCGGCGGATTGCCGCTGGTCGAGCGGCCTGCCTAGGCTTCGCCGAACGCTGAAAGGGGGTGGATAGCGTGGAAGAACTCGATCTCTCGTTCCAGGAACTGGAAACCGTGAGTGCGCCGAGTGATGACGATTTCTGGGGTGGAGTCGGTGCCGGTCTCATCGCGGCCGGATTCATCGGTGCGACGCTGACCTGATTCCGCGTCGTTTCGCGATCGTCGAAAACAATTCCGTGTTCTACTGGGGAACTCCGGTGAACCGTGTCCGAAAATGCAGAGGGAAACACTATGGAAACGCGTGAACTGATGAACGGTTTCGGTACCTACACCGACGCCGCCGAACTGCAGGTCTCCGCCACCAGCGAGGCGCCCGCCAGCACCCCGTGGTGCCTCGGCCTGATCATCGCGGGCACCGGCCTCGTGGTCTCGGGCGACTCGAAGCACTGAGTCCGTCGCCGGGGGGGGGGGGGGGGCCCCCCCCCGCCCCCCCCCCCCCCCCCCACCCCCCCGCGCCCCCCGCCCGGGGGCAGAGCGGGGA
>NZ_JBHYIQ010000027.1:15468-90589 GCF_042739895.1 Amycolatopsis sp. NPDC059021 | reverse complement strand
TGAGGTGGTTGTTGTGCTGGGTCTCGCGCACGGAGTGGGAGAGCGCGGGGGTGGTGTCGTTCGCCGTGGGGGGGACCCCGCCACCGTATTCCATCCGACGCAGCACAGCCGATGAGGTCCAGGTCCATGAACACCGGGAAAACGCTGGAGCGACCGAGCACCGCCGTCGTCCGCACCGTGCTCGGCAACGGGCTCACGGTCGTGCTCGCGCCCGACCCCGCGGCGGACGACGTCGCGCTGAGCGTCAGCTATCGCGTCGGCTTCCGCAGCGAGCCGGAGGACGCGGCCGGCTTCGCGCACCTGCTCGAACACCTGATGTTCGAGGGCAGCGAGAACGTGGAGCCGCTGCTGCATGGGCAGCGCGTCCGCGCGCTCGGGGGAGCGGTCGACGCGAGGACACACCAGGACTACACGCAGTACTTCCAGACCGTGCCTGCCGAATACTTCGAGCTGCTGTGCTTCCTGGAAGCCGACCGGATGCGCGCGCCGAAGTTCGCCGAACGCGGGCTGCGCCGCCAGCTCGCCGGGATCGCCATGGAGATCCGCCAGGCGCGTTCGCGGCCCTACGGCGGCTTCCCGTGGCCGGGGCTGGCCCCGCTGCTGTATCGGAGTTTCGCCAACGCGCACGACGGATACGGCGATGCCGGCGCGCTGACCGGGATCACCGCTGCCGACTGCCACGAGTTCTTCCACCACCACTACGCCCCGGGCAACGCGGTGCTCGCCGTGGCCGGGAACGTCGAACCGGACCGCGCCCTCCGCCAGATTTCGACCTGGTTCGGCGGTATCGCGGCCCGCCCCGCGCCGCCCGCGCCCCGGCTCGCGGAACCGGCCCTGACCGCGGACAGCACCGCAGTCCGCACCGACGCGCGGATCCGCCGCCCCGCGCTCGCCCTCGGCTACCGGCTGCCGGATCCGCTGACGCCGGAGTACTTCGCGCACCTGGTCCTCGCCAGATACCTCAAGCACTTCCTCGGCCCTGCTCTATCCACTTCGGACGCCGTCGCCGCGAGCGACGCCTCCTGTGGCTTCTTCGGCACCTTCGACGCGCTCGCCCCGGACACGATGATCGTCACCACCGTGCACGACCCGGCGACCGGCCACGAGGCGGTACTGGACACTGTGGACAGTCTGCTGGCCGCCGCCGCGGACGGTCTCGACGAGACCCGGGTGGCCGGACTGCGCGACCTGGTGCGCCGGGACCACGACCACCGCGAGGCCGCGGTACTCACCCGCGCTCGTGCGCTCGGGCGGTTCGAAACGTTGTTCGGCGCCGCGGAGCGCTACACCGGCCTCGCCGCGCGGCTCGACGAGATCGGTGTGGACGACGTCGCGGCGGCGGCGTCCGCGATCGCCGCCCAGCAGCGCGCGGTGCTGCGTGTCGTGCCCGAAGGGAGAAGACGATGACCAGGACGTCGCTGCCGATCCTGCGGGAACTCGGCCGGGCACCGGCGCTGGCCGCGGTGGCGGTGCTGTCGGTGGCCTCGGCCGCGTGCACGCTGGCCATGCCGCTGATCGTCGCGGACCTCATCTCGGCGGTGCGGACGGACGCGGGGCTCGTCCGCCCCGCCGTCCTGCTCGGCGTGACCGCGCTCGGCGGGGCACTGACCGCGACCGCCGCGACGTATCTGCTCGCCAAGCTGGGCGAAAAGTTCGTGCTGCGCCTGCGGGTCCGGCTCATGGCACACATCCTGCGGCTGCCGCTGCGCGATGTCCGCGCCACCGGCGAGGGCGACCTGGTGACGCGGGTGACCGCCGACAGCCTCCAGCTGCGCACGATCACCGATCTCGGCATCGTGCAGCTGCCGGTCTCGGTGCTCACCACGGCGGGCACGCTGGTGATCATGGGCCTGCTCGACTGGGTGCTGCTGGTGATCACGGTCGCCGCGTTCCTGGTCGCGGGCGTCGTGATCGCGGTGGTCGTGGCCGGGATGCAACGCGCGCAGCTGCGGCACAGCCGCGCGCTCGGTGAACTCGGCCATCGGTTCGCTACGGCGCTGGCGGCGCTGCCGGTGGTGAAGGCGTCCCGGGCCGAACGGCAGGTCACCGAGCGGCTCGGCGATTCCGCGGCGGACACCACGCGGGCCGCGATCACCGCCGCGCGCCTGCAGTCCGCGGTGAACCCGGTGCTCAGCCTCGGCCAGCAGATCGCGCTCGTCGCGGTGATCATCGCCGGGGGTGCCCGGCTCGCCACCGGGTCGCTGGACATCGCCGGCTTCGCGGCGTTCCTGCTCTACCTCATGCAGCTCATCGCGCCGGTGATCATCATGGTGATGGCGGTCGGCAGGCTGCAGGCCGGGCTCGCCGCCCGGTCCCGTTTCACCGAGGTGCTCGATCAGTCCACTGAGGATGGTGACGATCCGGCGGCTGCGCCCACTCCGCTCGACGCCGCCCCGGCGGTCCGATTCCGGCGCGTCACGTTCGCTCACGGCGACCGGCCGGTGCTGCGCGGGATCGACTTCGCGGTGCCACGCCGCGGGCTGACCGCGCTCGTCGGACCGTCCGGAGCCGGGAAGACGACGGCGCTCTCGCTGGTCGAGCGGTTCGTCACGGCGGACACGGGACGGGTCGAGGTGCTCGGCCGTGACGTCACGAGCTGGCCGGTCGGCGCGCTGCGAAGCCGGATCGCCTACGTGGACCAGTCGTTCACGCTGCTGGCCGACACGGTCCGCGCGAACCTGACCGTCGGGCTGACCGAGCCGGTGCCGGACGGCCGGCTGCTCACCGTGCTCGGCACCGTCGGCCTGCGGGAGCACGTGGCGGCGATGCCGGACGGCCTGGACACCGAACTCGGCCGCGGCACCGATCTGTCCGGTGGCCAGCGGCAGCGGCTGGCGCTGGCCAGAACCCTGTTGTCCGAGGCGGAAATCGTCCTGCTCGACGAGCCGACGTCCCAGTTGGACGGAGTGAACGAGCGCCTGCTGCGCGACGTCGTCGACGCGCTCGCGGCCGATCGCGCGGTGCTGGTCGTGGCGCACCGGCTGTCCACGATCCGGCACGCCGCCCAGGTCGTCCTGCTCGAGGACGGCCGGGTGACCGACGTCGGCGGCCATGACGAACTGCTGGACCGCAACGAGTCGTATCGGGCGCTGGCCGCGGCCCAGCGGCTGGACCGGCCGGCAGGGGTGGCGTCGTGAGCGATCGCACGAGCCCGTCCCCGCAGGTCACCGCGCTGCTCGACCGCGCGGGCCTCGGCCCGTTCGTCCCGGACGGCCTGGCCCGCCTGCCCGGCCGCAATGAGAACTGGCTCGGTACCACGGTTTCCGGTACCACGGTGTTCGCCAAGCGCCTGATCGGCCCGCCCGGCGAGGCCGCCACGCGGATGCGCCGCGAGGTCGCCTACCACCGCAACGCCGGCAGCGGTCCGCGCTGTCTCGCCTGGGACGAGGAGTCCCGCGCACTGGTGCTCACGGCTGTTCCCCGCGCGAAGACGGGGCTGAAGCTGGCCGAGGACGGCGAATTCGACCGGACACTGGCCTACGAGGTCGGCACCGCGCTGCGGTCGCTGCACGGGAGCACCGGCTGGCCCGCCGGACTCGAAGACATACCTCCGGTGCTGCCCTCGGTGGAACTGCTGCGAGGGTTGCCGCGGGCGGTGTTCGACGAATGCTGTGCCGCCGAACTCGAGGCCTGGCGGCTGCTGCAACGCGACGACGCGCTGATCGCCGCGGTCGGCGGGCTGCTGGAACGGGAACGGCACGTGGTCCGCGTGCCCAGCCACGGGGACCTCCGGCTCGACCAGATCCTCGTCGGCGCGAGCGGCGTGTACCTGACCGACTGGGAGGAATTCCGGTACGCCGACCCCGCGCGCGACGTCGGCCGGTTCGCCGGGGAATGGCTCTGGCAGGCGGTTTCCGGCCTGCCCGCCGCCGCGGCCCCGACCACCGAGGCGGTCGTCGAACACGGTGCGGCGCGGATCGAGCGGACCCGGCCGATCGTGGCGGCCTTCTGGTGGGGCTACCAGGACACCGGATCGGACGAGGCGCTCGCCGTGCGGGCGACGGCCTTCGCGGGCTGGCACCTGGTGGAGCGCATGATCGCCGGAGCCGCCGGGGCCACCCGCCTGAGCGCGGTCGCCAAGGCCGCCGCCGGGATCGGCCGCAGCCTGCTGTGCGCGCCCGAGACCTTCGTGACCGCGGTGGGCCTGGGATAGCCGATGGACGTCGCGAAAAGAGTGCTCGACGCGCTCGCCGCCGTGTCCGTCACCGGGCAGGAGGCGATGATCGGCGAGCGGCGGGTGACCGCGTCCTCGCCCGGCGGCCTGCGGCTGGCGCTGGCGGACGCGCTGTACGAACACCTGCACGTCGGCGGCTCGTCGTCGGGACGCCCGGCGCGTGACCGGGAGTTCGAGCGTGCGCTGATCGCCGCAGCGGGGCCCCGCACCATCCGGATCCTGACCACGGTGCACGCGGTCGAGGCCGATCGGATGCTGGTCGACCGCGACGGCGTCCGGGTGTGGCTGCCCGCCGAACCCGGCGCCGCGCCCGGCGGGCCGATCGCCCTGGCGGTGGACGCGATCCGGCCCGCCCTGTCACCGGGATTCCTCGTCGTGGACGGCCCGGCTGCCCGGCCACCGGAGTTCCCGGGCAGCAGGGTGTACGTCCACCTGACCCGGCCGCCGGAAGCTCCGCGAATCCTGTCCGCTGTCCTCGACGCGCTCGACGCCGCAGGGATTCCCTACCGTGTCAAGGTTCTCTCCGACCCGGCGCTCTATCCGCGCAAAGACGGGCTGGTCGTCTACTTAGGACACGACGCCGGGCAGGAGGTGGTCGGTGACGCGGTACGCGGGCTGCCCGGGATCGGCGCCACGACGTCGGCGTTCGCCCGTCTGCTCCGGCCCGGCGTCGCGGTGGCCGACGAACCGGCCGATCACCGTCCCGGTATGCGGGGACGGAGCTTCGGTGAGCACCGGGCGCTGGCCGCCGCGACGGCGTTGCTGCACAGTGCCGAATCCGGCGTCCCCAGGGAATCCGCGCTACGACGCGAATTCCGGCTCGCCCGCATCGACCCCGGCGAACCGGGAAGGAACATCCGGGAATAGCGCCCGCCCCGATTTCCGCGCCGCCCCGACGGCGCGGAAGACCTGTCCGTAGCGGAAAACCGGAAGGAGGTGAGCAGGAATGGAAAGGGAGACGCTCGACCTGTCGCTGCAGGAACTGGAGACCACCACCGCGCCCGACTGGGGGCGCAGCGAGTGGCTGGACATCGCCGGTGCCGCCCTCGGCCTCGGCGCCATCGCCATCACCTGAGAGGACCCGGGTCACCGGAATCCGCGAAAGGGGGTGACATCATGGAGAACCTCGACCTGGCCTGCCAGGAGGTGGAGGTCGTGTCCGCGCCCAACGACTTCACGTCGGGCCTCGCGCTCGGCGTCGGGATCGGCGGGCTCGTGATCGCCATCACCTGAAACCGGCGTGCCGCGGCCTGACTCGCGGCCATCGGAAAAGCCAGTAGGCTCGGTGGCGGAGAGCGACGCGGTTGCAGGTGGCGCGGCGAAATCCGCGTCACCTGCCAGCCCGCGCCGTCCGCGTCGTCACGGAAGCGGCGCCGCGAAAATGTTGTGAACCAAGGAGAAAACGTGTCCGAAGCGAGCGAAGGAAACTCCGCCGCACCGGCGCTGGTCACCGCGAGCGCCGTCATCCCCGCCGCGCTGCTGTTCGTGCTCAGCGCGGTCGTCGACCTGAGCGGCTGGCCCCTTGCCGTCGCCGCGGTCGTCCTCGTCGCCGCCGCGCTCGGCCTCATCGCGCTCGGGCAGACCATGCGGCAGCGGCGGGCGCGCCGCCGGTGACGCTCAGCTGAACCGGTCGTGCGACCCGGGCCGGATCAGCCCCGATTCGTAGGCGGCGATCACCACCTGCGTACGGGAGGTCAGGCCCAGCTTCGCCATGAGCCGGTGCAGGTGCGTCTTCACCGTCGCCTCCGAAAGCCCGAGCGCCGTCGCGACGTCCAGATTGGACAGTCCATACGCGACCTGGGTCAGCACCTCGGTCTCGCGCTCGGTGAGCTGCGCCAGCGGACGGCCGGCGGGCCGCCCGGCGTCGTCCGGGATGACGGCGAACTGCTGGATCAGCCTGCGGGTCACGCTCGGCGCGAGCAGGCCTTCGCCGCGGGCGACCGCCTGCACGCCCGCCACGATCCGCTCCGGTGGTTCGTCCTTGAGCAGGAAGCCCATCGACCCGGCTCGCAGCGCGCCGTAGACGTATTCGTCCACGTCGTAGGTCGTCAGGGTGAGCACCGCGGGCGGATCGGGCAGCGCCATGATCCGGGCGGTGGCCTCGATGCCGGTCATCTCCGGCATCCGCACGTCCATCAGCACGACGTCCGGCCGGTGCGACTGGGCCGCGGCCACGGCCTCGGTGCCGGTGGCCGCCTCCGCGAGCACCGTCATGTCCGGCTGCGCGTCGAGCAGGCTCACCAGCGCGACCCGGACGAGCGGCTGGTCGTCGGCCACGACGACGCCGATGGGCTTGCCCGCGTTCATGACGCGATCCTCGGCAGCGTCGCGGTGACCCGGAACCCGCCTGCCGGATCGGCCTGGGTGCGCACCTGGCCGCCGTAGATCGCCGCCCGCTCGCGGATCCCGATCAGCCCGTGCCCTGGCCGGCCGGGTTTGTCCGACGGCGCGGGCCCGCCTGGCAGGCGCGGCCCGCTGTCGCGGATGTCGATGCTCAGTTCGTCGGGCGCGTACCGCAGCTCGACACGCGTGCACGTCGGCCCGGCGTGCTTGAGCACGTTGGTGAGGACCTCCTGCACGATCCGGTACGCGGCCAGATCCTGACCCGGCGGCAGGGGATAGCGTTCGCCGTCCTCGGTCATCTCCAGGTCCAGGCCGGACGAGCGGGCCGAGGCGAGCAGATCGTCCAATTTGTCCAGTCCGGGAGCGGGTGTGGTGCTTTCGCCGGGCTCGTCGGGGTCACGCAGCGCGCTGACGACATGCCGCATCTCCGACAGCGACTCGCGGGCCTTTTCCTCGATGATCCGCAGGGCGTCGCGGGTGTGCTCGGGGTTCTGCGGCAGCAGCGCGCGGGCGACGCCCGCCTGGAGCGCGACGAGGCTGAGGCTGTGCGCGACGATGTCGTGCAGCTCGCGGGCGATGCGCATCCGCTCCAGCGTGGCGACCTCCGCGGCCAGCTCCTGCTGTGCTTCTTCGAGCAGCACGACCGCGTGGTGCAACCGGGCGGCGTGCTCGCGGCTGCGGCGCACGGTGAGTCCCAGCGCCAGGCTGATGATGACCAGCACGATGGCGATGAGGTAGCCCTGCAGCGTGACCTGGTCGGGCCTGGCGATGCCCCATACGATGTCCCAGGACAGCGGCAGCAGCCCGGCCACCAGCGCGTGCCGCGGCCCGCGCTGGACCGCGACGGTGTAGAACGCGACCAGCATCGCCAGTGTGCTGGCCGGGCCGGTGGCCTCCAGGATCTCGAGCGCGATCCCGCAGCCGAGCGTCACCGCCACGACCGGCCACGGGAACCGCCGGCGGGCCAGCAGGCCGAGCACCGAGACCGAGCCGATCGCGACCACCCACGCGACCGGGGCGGGGATCGTCCAGCCTTTCCCCACGCTGAGAACGACGGTGATCACGTGCAGTAGCAGCAACCCGGCGACCATGACGGAGTCGACCACGACCGGCCGGGTGACCCAGGTGCCCGCGAATCGATTCCACCAGTTCGTCATGCCCACCAGTATCCAAGGTCGGGGCCGCTTTACCCAAGCGGGGCGGTCACTCTCCGTCAGCTTGCCAGGGTGTGAGAGTCCTCTGTGGACGCAGGCCTCGGTGCCGTCAAGGCCGTGAATGTCCCCTTGGGGGACTCTGAGACCCTCAAGGGGACATTCACGGACCGCCCGCCTCCCCGGAAAACCTCATTGAGGTTTTGTCGGTAGTGGCCGGTTGCGTTCGGCACAGGCGATGGCTGGTGTGGGCTCTCACCCTGGTCAGCAGGTCGCGAATGGCATATTGGAGACGTCGAACGCCGCCAATGTCCCCTTCGCGACACTCCCGTGCCGGGCCCCCTGTCCCGAACGCGTCGTTCGGGACGCTCACCGTCTCCGACGGAGCTTTCGCGACACCGCACCCCCAGCGAAGCCACACCCCTTGCTGAGAAAACCTCATTGAGCCTTTTGCCGCTGTCCGCGACGGACTTTATTGCTCCTGACGCTCGCCGGTATTCGGACGTGATCCGGGAGAGCGTGCCTCTCACGGCCTGTCCGGATAGACTTCGTCCATTCCTGGGATGTATGTGTCCGGGCACGGAGTCGAAGAGGGAAGTGTGATGGCGCAGAAGGTTCTGGTCCAGGTACTGGACGATATCGACGGTAGCGAGGCCGAGCAGACCGTGCCGTTCAGTTTGGACGGTGTCGACTACGAGATCGACCTTTCGCGGGACAACGCCGAAGCGTTGCGGGACGTGCTGGCGCAGTTCGTCTCGGTGGCAAGGCGGGTGGGTGGCCGGAAGGTCCGGTCGACGGCGGTCCATACCTCCGGTCCGGTGGCAGGCGGGGGCTCGGTGTCGCCGGAGGATCGTGAGCGTTCCCGCGCGATCCGGGCCTGGGCGCTGGAGAACGGATTCGAGATCTCCGATCGTGGCCGGATGCCGCGCGAGGTGATCGAAGCGTTCGAAGCCGCGGAGGCGAAGCCCGCGAAAGCGACGCGCAAACGGGGATCACGGAAATAGCCTGCCGCCTGCCGAGCGTGAGATCCGGCTGTCTTGAGCCCCGGAGTCGTGGTGTTGTCCAATGAGGGGGTGAAATCCGGGGTACGGATCAGCGAAGCCGCCGCCTTGTACGATCTCGCGCCGTCCACCTTGCGCTGGTGGGAGGTACAAGGAGTACTCGACGCGCCGGAACGTGAAGCCGGTAAGCGGCTGTACAGTGACCGCGATCTTCGGCGGATCGGGCTCGCCTACCTGTGCTGTGTGACCGGGAGGATGCCACTGGACCAGGCCGCGGCCGTCACCGCGGGCACAGCGAACGCCGAAGCGTGGCACGGCGTCGTGAGTGCGCAGGTCGCCCGTCTCGAACGGGAGATCGGGCAGTTGGTAGCGGCGCGCGGCTACCTCGCGCACCTCATGCTGTGTTCCCACGACGATCCGGCGCTGTGCCCGCACCTGGACGGCGAACTGGTCGCGCGTACGCCACGCGGACGTGTCGCCGCGGGTGACCTGCTCGAAGCCGCGGGGGCGGCGGCCCGCCTGGAGGAGTGCGACGAGGCCCGGCCCGGGGGCGTCGAGACCTCGGAAGACGCCCCCTTGTGTCCCGGCTGTGCCCGGCCAGTCGATTCGCCGTCGCGGGGGAGACGGCGTACCTATTGTTCTCCTGCTTGCAGGCAGCGGGCCTATCGCGAGCGCCGCGCGAACAAGGCCGGTGACGCGTGACGCGCGCGGTGGACGCCCGCCCGCACCACGCGGCGCCCGGGGGACGCCGACGTGGTGCGGGGGTGGATTCCTAGGAACCGAGGGCCGCGAGGATCTGCTTGGCCTGGTTGGTGGTTCCGCCGAGGTTGGGGTGGACCGGCGCGGCGGCGTCGGTGGGGAAGATGCCTTCGACCCACTTCACGCCGGGGGCACGGCACATGTCGTGTCCGATGCTGGTGGTGTAGGTGTCCACATAGGACGCGCCGTGCGTGGTGGCGACCTTCTCGGACATGGCGTTGAACGCGCGGCTCACCGTGTTGAGGTACGGGATGTCGCCGGAGGAGATCGGCACGACCGGCCAGCAGCGGGTGTCGTCCTCGGGCAGCAGGTTGGGCGCGCCGACGACGACGATCTTCGCCTGCGGCGAGCGCTGGCGGATGCCCTGGAGGACCGCGGTGACCTTGGTTGCCGTGGCGTCGATGCGTTGCTGGATCCGGTCGACGCCACCGGCGGTCCAGTACTGCCGGCACAAGGGCAGCGTCGGGTTGGCCGCGTCGAGGGTGCCGCAGGTGGCGACGATCTCGCCGAACCCGATGTCGTTGCCGCCGATGTGCACGGTGACCAGATCGGTGTCCCGGTCGAGCGCGTCGAACTGGGGAGGGATCACACCGAACTGGCGGCCGGTCATGTCCGGGGTGGTGGCTCCGCCGCAACTGGCGTCGGTGAACTTCCCGGGCTTGAGCCGCGCGGCGATCTGATGGGCGTAGTTGTGGTCCGATTGCCCGCACACCGGGTTGCCGGTGACGTTGGGCACCAGGGGAGCCGAGGCGAACGAGTCGCCGAGTCCGACGTAGTGCCGGTACCCGGTGGCGGCGTGGGCGGGTGAGATCGCGAAGAGTGCCGTCGTCGTGGCGAGGGTGGCGAGCGCAACTGCGGCGAGGCGTCGTCGACCCGGATGCTGCTGCACGGTGTCCTCCTGTGAGCCGGATTACTTACTGACGAGTAGATTGCTGGATCCGAACGAATATTTCAAGTGCTCACTTTTTAAGTTAGAGTCGCGCTGCCGGGCGGAAGGAGGAGCAGGTGGCGGACGAGCAGCGGCGGACCCAGTCGGAGCGCCGCGCCGCGACCACCGCGCGCCTGGTCGAGGGAGCCATCGGTGCCCTGGTCGACCTCGGCTACGCGCGGACGACGGCGAAGGAGATCTGCGCGCGGGCGGAGGTCTCGCAGGGTGCGCTGTTCGGGCGCTTCCGTACCCTCGTCGACCTCATGCTCGCCGCGGCGCAGGAGGTCGCCCGGCGGCAGATCGAGAACTTCACCCGTCGCTTCGCGCGGCTGTCCGACACCGACGAACTCCCGATGGTGCTGGCTCTCGTCAGGGAGGGGGCCAGGGATCCGGTCAACGCGGTCTGGATCGAACTGCTGGTGGCCGCGCGCACCGATGCCCGGTTGCGCGAGCGGCTCGAGCCGATCGTCGGCGAGTATGTGGCCGCGCTGTTCGTGGTCGCGGAGCGAGTGCCCGCCGTTCACCGGCTTCCCCGGGAGCTGCGCGCGCCGGCGCTGCTGACGACGTTCCACTTCTTCGACGGGGAGGCGCTGACCGCGGTCCTCTACCCGGCACCCGAACTCGACGTTCAGCGGATGGCGGCCATCAGTGTGATGGCGGAGCGCTATCTCGCGGACCCGCGGCCTGGGTGCCAGGTGACATGACCACGCGTCTTCAGCGCTCGGAAATTCTCCGGGGCATGGCCGTGGATGCCGAGAACCCGTTGCCACCACTCGCCGACGCGGGACAGGGACGGCGTGGTGTGTCGTTGCCGTACCGATCGCGCGACAGTTTCGGCGGGTCGCGCGGCGCGTATTCCCTGCCCGCATTGGTGCTGGAGAACGACTGTCTCCGGGTGAGCGTGCTGCCCACGCTGGGTGGTCGCATCGATTCGTTGTACGACAAGGGAAATCGCCGCGAGCTGGTGCACGGTGATGGCGGTGTCGAATGGAGTCTCGGTGACGGCGGTTTCCCCGCTGCGGCCGTCGTGCCGATGTACGCCGCGGAGATCGACGGGCCCGACGGCTCCCCGATGCTCCGGCTGTGGGAATGGGAGCGCACGCGCGACCTGGCCTGTCAGGTGGATCTCTGGCTTCCGGAGGAATCCTCGCTGCTCCTGGTGGGCGTGAGGGTGCACAACCCGCACGACCACCCGGTGCCCGTCGATTGGTGCTCGAACCTCGTCGTTCCCCCGGGCGCCCGCCTGCTGGGTCCCGGCGCCGGACGCTGGACGGCCGCGGTGTACGCGGACGGTGCCGGGCTGGTACGGCTGTCCACACCTTCGCCGGGCGAATGCGTCACGGCCGGAGGCTCGTGGCATCGGCTGGAAGCGTTCGGACCGTGTTACGCAGGCACCGCCGCGCACGGCGACGAGCGAGGAGTGGTCGCGGGCCTGGAGCGGCGGCTTCCGGACGCGGACATGCTGGGACGGCTGCGCCGCGCCTGGCTGGGTGCCGCCGACGCGCGGCCGCGGACCATGCTGTCGCACGGCTTGGGATGGGGCGCGCTCGAAACGCACCGGATGCTCATCGAGCTTCCGGCCACTCCTTATCCCGCCGAGTCGATGGGCGCGGAACAACTCCCGTGGCTGGCGCTGCTCGATGGCGCGCCGTTGACCGGCGACCCCGCGGCGGATCCGGGCCCGACACTGGTCAACGCGTACTGGCGTGAACTTCTCGAGTACGCCCCGCCGACCTGGAAGACCTGGTATCACCGGGGCGTCGCGCGCTGGGTGGCAGGCGACCGTCAGGAGGCCGCCGACGCCTGGGCGATGTCGTTGGCACACGAGGAAAACGCCTGGGCGCTCCGGGGTCTGGCGGTGGTCTCCCGGCTGTCCGGTGACCTGGACCGAGCCGTACGCCGGTACGCGCGTGCGGTGGAACTCGCGCCCGGCGTCCGGCCCCTCGCCGCGGAAGCGGCCGAGGCGCGGCTGGCCGCCAGGACGCCGCCCCGGTGAAGGGGCAGCCCACGGCGCGTTGGTGGTCGCTCCGGACGGCTCGTCCTCACATCACTCGCTCTTGTGATGACTGTTCGGCATGTCGTGGACGTCGCGCTGCCACCGCCGCAGTGAGTTGCCGGGCATCCCGGCCTGGCGGAGGATGTCGACCCGGTTCTGCCCGCTGAGCCACAGGAGAAAGGAACGGTCGACCACGTTCAGCCGCCGGGCTCCGAAATCGTAGTCGAGGACTATGGGGCTGATTTCGAGGTGGTGCATCTGGAATTCCGAGATTTCGGGCAGCTCGCGGATCAGATCACGGAGGTTCGGATCCACCGGGGCGCCGAATGTGCCGATGAACTCGGCGATCTCGGCCACGCTCAGCCCGCCTTCGAGACGGGCGATGTCACAGGCGAGCACGGTGTATATCGTCCACCGGTAGATGTTCGTCAGTACCGTGGTCGGGCCGGCGGAGAAGCTGTCGATGAAGCTCTCGGCCCTGCTCGCCTGGTCCTGGACTATGCCGTCGATGAGCTTCTTCGCGTGTTCGAGCGAGCCTACGACGGCTCCCTCGTGGGCGTCACTGATCACTCCTTGTTCGATGCATGCTTGGTAACAGGCTTGCTGCACGACCCACACGCTGTCGAGGCAGCTGTCGAGGATATGGTTCTTGAAATCGTGATCGAAGGAAATCCCGATCAGCTCTTCGCCCGACGAAACCACTCTGTCGAGCTCGTCTCTTGACCACTTGTCGGCGTTCACGGTCGAGATCCGGCCGCCGAGGTCGCCGTTGTACCGCAAGAGCTTGTTGTCGTCGAGCCAGACGCCGATGAGGACGAACCGGTGGTCCGAGTAGTCAAAATAGCCCTTGAGGGATCGGGAAAAAGAATGTTGGACCTTGCTGGGCAGGTAATGGAAGTCTTCGAGGACGATCAACGTCCTGGTCTTGACCGAGTCGAGGGCGTCGATCATGTCGTTGATGTCCTCGAGGTCGAGTTCCAACGGCTCCGACGTGACCGACTGGCTCTGCCCGTGCTCGACCTCCCGGCCGACCGAGCCGGAGATCTCCTTGCCCAGTACCGGGATCTTGGTGTCCAGACGCGCGGTCACCCGGTGCTTGCCGGACACGGTGACGGACTGGGATTTTTCGACTTTGTAACCCACGGCCTTGAGAATCGCCGCGTTCAGTTCCGTGACAGTCCTGATCTCGATGCACGCCACCACGGCGTGTGCCCGGTTCTTGATGTTCCACTTCCGCAGGCACGTCTTCCCCTGCTTGGAGGAACCGTGGATGACGATGTGGTGGTTCTGCTCGAGCGCGAGAAACAGCTTGTTGTCGACCTTGTCGCGCTCGACATAGTTCAGGGGTAGATCGCGGGAAACGCCAAAGACCTCGTTCACCCGCGTGATTGTGGGTAATTTCCTTGGCAGTGGAGGGAAGTCGCGAATCAATCTCGGCGGGTTCTTCAGGAAATCCGGCACGTGCCCTCCCGTTCGCGACAGGCGAGTGAGCATAGCGCCTTGCGACGTAGCGGGTTTCGGTGCCCGAAATGGTAGCGGCCGCTACGCCGGGTGCAGCAATTCTCTGGTGCGAACGGCAGGTGCCGGCGAGCTGGGTGGGGCGGCGATGGTCCGGGACGGAGGCACTGCTGGTCGGCTGTCGAGGACAGACTTGTGTGCTGCGACGGCATCCGCTCACGAACTCGGCTGGTGAGGCACTAGGCCGCCGGGGGGACCGGAGCACCTGGGCAGCTGGCGCTGGAGGTTTTGCCGGTATCGAGGAACTCGACCGCTTTCGAGGCGCACGGCAGGACTGACAGTGAGCCGTGCATGTCGTCCTCGACGGTGAGGAGCGAGCCGCCGATGTGGGCGCGCATGTCGTGGGCCCACGGTAGCGGCGTGACCGACTCGTAGGCGTGCCCCACGAGCTGCAGTGGGCTCTTACCCGGCTTGAAGTGCCACGTGGTGACGGGCAGCGGCCAGCCGGCGCAGTGGCCGTCGTAGGAGCCGTGGCTGCCGGCGACCGGGAGTTCGGCGGACAGCGCGAGGTGGTTGCGCCACTGCGTTTCGAAGTCGCGGGTGCCGCTCGATTCGTTGCAGATCAACGCGTTCTGCTGGTCCAGGTTGAACGCCGGGTTCGGATCGTGCCAGTCGAAGCCGGGGCGGGCGGGCACGGCCGCACCGGGCACCTTGCCGCCGGAGCGGAGCTTCACCAGCTGCTGGGCCGAGTCCGGCCATTTGTGGCGGGCGCCGAGGAGCAGGCCGTCGACCGTGTTCCGGTCGGGGGCCTTCGCCCGCAGGTCCAGCAGGGCATTGGTGGCCGTCTCTTTCGTGGCACCGAAGTGGTAGACGCGGTCGTTGCCTGCCAGCCAGCCGGCGAAGTCATGGAACGAGTTCTCCCGCGCCGCCATCTGGTCGTGGTCGACCGCGGTGAGGTCGAAAGTGGACGGCACGACCGAGTCGAGCAGCATCGCGGCGACGTGGTCGTCGAACAGGGTGCGGTATTCGGCGCCCAGCGCGGTGCCCCAGGAAATCCCGTAGTAGCCGATCTTTTCCTCGCCGAGCGCCTGCCGGATCCGGTCCATGTCGCGGGCTACGTTCGCGGTGGTCAGATTCGCCGTGAACTCCGGGTCCCTCGCCACGCAGTCCTGGTAGTGCCGGGCGTCGCGTTCGGACTGGAAGCGGGCTTTTTCCTTGTCGGACAGGGAAGGATCCGGCGCAGTGCTGTCCTGCGGGCAGGACAGCCCGGCGCTGTAGCCGACTCCGCGCGGGGAGAAGCCGATGATGTCGTGGTGCACGCCGAGTCCCGCGGTCTTCGAGTCCAGCAGTCTCCGCGGCATGTCCATGCCGTACGCGCCGGGGCCGCCCGGGTTGGCCAGGATGACCCCGTCCCGGCTGCCGGTGGCCTTGATCCGGCTCACCGCCAGCTCGAATGTGCGCCCGTCCGGTTTCGCGTAGTCGACCGGCACCGTGATCATGGCGCATTCGGTGCGCTGGTCCTCCGCGGGCCAGCCGTCCGCGATGGTCCGGCACGGCTGCCAGGACAGGCCGTCCGCCGCCGTCGCTGTTCCCGGCAACAGCGGTACGAGCAGCAGCCCGGCAAGTGCCGCTCCGGCGAGTTTCTTGATCGACATGCGGCTCATGGTGGCAGCCCGCCGGGTACGGGCCCATCGGCCGATCGGCCACCCCAGAGCGGCGATCGGCCGAGAACGTCTTGGTCGAGGACAGTGGGGTCGGCATCCGGCTCGGCGACCCGCAGGGTCCGGAGCTCAACGCGCGGGTAGCTGGAATGTCCGCTGGATTGTGTCGAGATAGTACTTCCCGTCACGCACGTTGGGTTCGATGATGCCGCCCTCGTGCCATTCGTTCCACGCGTACATCGTCAGGTAGTTGTCGATCGGGCTCGCCGGCTGGCTCTTCATGCTGTTCAGCGTCATCGTCATGGCCGCCGGGAACTGGGCCTTGGCGTCGTCCTTGAAGTACCGGACGTCCTGCTTGGCCTCCCAGAAGCCGGTGCGGGGCGCCTCGTCGAAGCCGCTCATGCCGCAGCGCAGCATCGGCTTGCCTTTGGTGTCCACGTTCGAGAAGTACGAGGGCGCGTTCCGCACGTACTGGCTGTAGCTGCCCGCTTGGATGTATTGGCCGATGTTCAGGCAGCCGAAGGCGTCGCCGTTCACCTGGAACGCGGTCGCGTGCTCGCTGTGGTTGACGATGTAGGCGTCCTTGCCGGTCTTCGCCCTGATCTTCTGCTTCAGCAGGCCGATGAACGCGTTCTGGTCGGCCGCGCTGCCGTTCCCGATCCCGCCGCCGTCTTCGATGAAGACGATCGGGCGGTCCTCCTGCGTCGTCAGGTAGTTGGCTTTGGTCAGGTAGCCCGAGTAGTTCTCGGCCGCGGCGTCGAACTGCGCCGGGGGCAGCATGAGGTGCTGTGGGTCGTCCTTCGCGTAGGGGATGACGATGCTCAGCATGAACTGCAGGCGGTTCGTATTGGCGGCCTGCAGGAAGGTCTTCAGTGCGACGTCGCCGGTCGCGGTGCCCTTCTGGTTGTTCCAGTAGTCGTAGAACGAGAAGAAGCTGAGACCGGCGCCTGCCGCCTGGTCGATCTGGGCTTCGAGCGTGGCGGTCCTGCTGTCGTCGTAGTAGCCGATGGACGGTTTCAGGTGACTCCAGTCGTCCGGCCAGCCCTGGGTGTTCTGCGCGACGGGGCCCCACGGGCTGTCCGGGTCGCCGTGGAAGTCGCGCACTCCGCCCCACGGGTCGGGGAAGCGGCCGAACGCGTTCTTGACCGCCTGGAGGAACAGGTCGTCCGGGTTGGCCGCGTCGTAGGCGCCGAAGTAGTACGCACCGACCTGGTAGTACTCGGGCAGCACGTAGCCGACCGGGCCGTCGAGCGTGTAACCGGCCGGCTGACTATAGGCGAGCCGCCAGCCTTTGCCGTTGGTGTAGCGGTTGAGCTGCTTCGCGCCGTTCACCGGCGAGGTGTACACGTACCCGGTGCGGCCTTCGAGCGTGAAGCCGTGCGAGGTCAGGTAGTCGATCTCGCCCTGGTCGGTGCTGATGATCCAGTTGCCGGTCGCCGTCTGCTTGAGACGATAGATCGGCTTGGTCGACTCCCCGGAGTTCGCGAAGACATACCCGAGCGGCCGCGGCGAGGGCATCTTCATGCCGAAGCTCTTCTGTGCCGAGACGACTTCGCCCCAGTTCGCGCTGTAGAGGTACTTCTGGCCCGGCTGGTCGTACAGCTCGCGCAGTGGAAGCGGTTTCAGCTGGTTCACCGGCGTGGCGGCGGACGCGGCCGGAGCGGCCACAATGGACAGTGCGAATACGGCGACGACCGCGGCGATGACGCGCAGTGGCATGATCCCTCCCCTGATCGAGATCAGGTTAGCAAGCAGACGCGGATCAGGGGAGAATCCCGGTCCGCGCTCGTAGACGCCTTCGTAGCTCGACAGGTCGAGATCCACTGTCGGACCGGTGACGTCCGCGACGACGATGCCGCGGTTCATCCGGTAACGGACCAGGCCCTCGCTTTCGAGGGTCCGCGCGGCCTCGCGGAGGGTACTGCGGGAGACCCCGAGCTCGGCGGCGACGGTGGCTTCGCGCAGCGGCGTGCCTGGCGGCAGCCGGCCGGACAAGATGGCTTGCCGGACGGCTTCGGCGGCCTGCTCGGTGGTGCTCTGCCGCTGAATGCTCGCACCGAGGCCGGTGATCGGGTTCGTCACGGTCACCTGGTGCGCGTAGCGGGTGGAGCTGCTGGGGTCCTTCGGGGGCGGCTGCTCCTTTCAGGTTGCTGTCATTTGCTGCGCTGAACGGCCGAACCATCACTGGGATGATTGGCACGTGACTCAGGGGCCCGAGCTTCCTGCGGGGAACGTGCGCAATGTCGTGCGTGCCGCGTCGGGGGGCGTGGTGCAGGTCGGCACGGTCGCGGGTGGGGTGCACCTGCACGTGCCGTCCAGGCCGGTGGTCGCGTTGCCCTATCGGGCCGGGATCGCTCCGCCGCGCGCGGTGGCGTTTCAGGATCGGGTGGGTTCGCGGCTGCTGGCGCAGACGCTGGATCGTGGTGGGGCGGCGGTGCTGAGCTCCGGTGGGCCGGTGCGGGCGGGGGTGGTGTCGGGGCTGGGCGGGGTGGGTAAGACCCAGCTCGCGGTGGACTACGCCGAGCAGCTGTGGGCGGCGGGTGAGGTCGATGTGTGGGTGTGGGTGACGGCGGGGTCGCGGGAGGCGATCGTGTCCAGCTACGCCCGCCTGGCGATCGACCTGACCGGCATCGTGGACCACGACCCCGAACACGGTGCGCAGCGGTTGCTGGAACGGCTGGCCACGACGCCGGTGCGGTGGTTGGTGGTCCTCGACGACCTGCAGTCCCCCGAGGATCTGCGGGGATTGTGGCCGCCGGCCACGGCGACCGGCCGGGTAGTGGTCACCACCCGGCGTCATGACGCCGCGCTGCGGGGCCCGGGACGCCAGGTGATCGAGATCGGGGTGTTCACCCCGGACGAAGCCCACGGCTACCTGCGCGGCGCGCTGGCAGGCCGGCCGCGTTCGCCCGACGGCACCGACGATCGTGGTGAGCTCGAGGAAGTGGCGCGGGAGCTGGGGTTTCTGCCGTTGGCGTTGGCCCAGGCGGCGGCGTACATGCTGGACCGGAACCTGACGTGTGCGGCGTACCGGAGGCGGCTGGCCGACCGTCGGCGCCGGTTGGCGTCGCTGTTGCCCGAGGGCGCGGGCCTGCCGGACGAGTACCGGGCGACGGCGGCGGTGACCTGGTCGTTGTCGGTCGAGCAGGCCAACCGGCTCGCCCCGGCCGGGCTGGCGCGTTCGTTGCTGGCGGTGGCCAGTGTGCTGGACGCCAACGGCATCCCGCTGGAAGTGTTCGCCGCACCGGCGGTGCTGGGGTTGCTCACCGCGGCGGCGGGCAGGGAGGTTTCCGGGGAAGAAGCGGTGGATGGGCTGGGGTGCTTACAGCGGCTGAGCCTGGTCACGCTGGACCCGCAGTCCTCGGTGCGGGCGGTACGGGTGCACGCCTTGGTGCAGCGCGCTACCCGCGACAGCCTGTCCCCGGATCGGCTGGCGGTGGTGGTTCGTGCGGGGGCGGACGCGCTGCTGGGGGTGTGGCCGGAGATCGAACGCGACGTCGCCGTGGGGCAGGTGCTGCGCGCCAACACCGACGCGGTGGCCGAGGCCGGTGGCCGGTACGTGTGGGAACCCGAGACCCACCCGCTGTTGTTTCGCGCCGGGCACAGCCTGGGAGAAAGCGGCGGGGCCGCCCAGGCGCGCGACTACTTCCACCGGCTGCACACCACAGCGACCGAACGACTGGGCCCCGAGCACCCCGACGCGCTGCTCACCCGCACCAACTTCGCCCGATGGCGTGCACACGCCGGGGACCTCGCCGGAGCGGTGGCCGTGTTCGAGGAGCTGGTCGCCGACTATCTGCGCGTGCTGGGGCCCGATCACCCCGACACCCTGCTCGCCCGCGACTATCTCGCCACCTGGCGCGGACGTGCCGGGGATCCCATCGAAGCGCTGGCCGCCTTGGAGGAATTGGTCGCCGACGAGATCCGGGTACTGGGACCCGAGCATCCCGACACCCTGCTCTCCCGCCACTACCTCGCCACCTGGCGCGGACGCGCCGGGGACCCCGCCGGCGCGGCGGCCGCGTTCGAGGAGCTGCTCGCCGACGAGATCCGGGTGTCGGGGCCCGAGCACCCTGACACTCTGCTCACCCGCCACTACCTCGCCCGATGGCGTGGACATGCCGGGGATCCCGCCGGGGCGCTGGCCGCGTTCGAGGAGCTGCTCACCGATTACCTGCGGGTGCTGGGCCCCGAGCACCCCAATACCTTGACCACGCGCCACTATCTCGCTTACTGGCGTGGACATGCCGGGGATCCCGCCGGGGCGCTGGCCGCGTTCGAGGAACTGGTCACCGATTACCTGCGGGTGCTGGGCCCCGAGCACCCCAATACCTTGACCACCCGCCATCACCTCGCCACCTGGCGGGGGAAGGCCGGGGACCCGGCCGGCGCGGTGTCCGCGTTCGAGGAGTTGCTCGCCGACGAGATCCGGGTGCTGGGACCCGAGCACCCGGACACCCTGCTCGCTCGCGCGAACCTCGCCACCTGGCGGGGGAAGGCCGGGGACCCCGCCGGCGCGGTGTCCGCGTTCGAGGAGTTGCTCGCCGACGAGATCCGGGTGCTGGGACCCGAGCGCCCCGACACCCTGTTCACCCGCGCCAACCTCGCCCGATGGCGTGGACACACGGGAAACCCCGCTGGAGCGGTGGCCGGCTTGGCGGAGTTGCTCACCGACTACCTGCGGGTGCTGGGGCCCGAGCACCCCGACACCGTGACCACTCGCCACTATCTCGCCTACTGGCGCGGACGCGCGGGGGACCCCACCGGCGCGGCCGCTGCCGAGGAACTGCCCACCGACGAGGTGCGGGCGTCGGGGCCCGACCACCCCGATACCCGGCGCACCCGCGCCAACTGGCACGAACGGCCGCCGTCCGCCTGACAATGCCGCACTGTTTCGCGATGCCGGACGACGTGCCGGTCACGCGATCTTCGGTGCGGCCCGCAGGCCGATGTAACAGCAGCCGGTGCCGTCCGGCAGGGTGCCGAACACCACCGGCATGTACGCCTCGGTCGGGCTGTTGCGCCCGGCGAACACGTTTTCCGCCACGGGCTCGAGCTCCATCTTCAGTGCGGGGGCGAGTCCGGCCATGCCGTCGACGAAGTCGTAGACCATGAACGGCTTCCCGTTCCGCTCGCTGACGGTGATGGCCACGCCCTCTCGCCGGTAGGTGCCGACGAACCGGGCAAGGTCCACGTCGACCGGCTCCGTGGCTGGCGCGAACTCCACCGGCATCCTGGCCCCGGCGAGTTCCGAGAGCAGGTCGCGGAACAACGCGGCGTAGACCCCGCGAGAATGCGTCCACGGGTTGTCGCCGCCGTTGCAGAGCAGCGCGATGACGACCCCGGCCTCCGGCGCGATCCGCAGATAGCCGTGCTGGCCGACGGTGGCGCCGTCGTGCCCGTAGCCGAACACGCCGGTCCAGTCGTAGAGGGTCCAGCCGAGGCCCCAGGCGTCCGAGCTGACCGTCCATTTGTCCGGTACCTCGACCTCGCGGCGTTGCATGGCGGCGACGGTCTGCTCGGACAGCAGCCGGGTACCGTCCGGCGCGACTCCGCCGTCGAGGTGGAGTTTGCCGAGCCGCACGATGTCCGCGGCGCTCGCGCACAGGTAGGCGCCGCCGGGAGTGTGCGAACGCTGCAGCGGGTTCCAGGACGGCGCCGGTTCCGGGTAGGCCCCGGAAGGGCCGAGGTGGCTCATCGCGGCGCGGAAGCGCAGTGCCTCCTCGGGCAGCGTCACGGTGTGCTCCAGCCCGAGCGGGGCGATCAGCATCTCGCGCAGCGCCTCGTCGTAGGTCTTGCCGGTGAGTACCTCGATGATCCGGCCGAGCACGCTGTATCCGGAGGTGCTGTAGGAGGCCACCGTTCCCGGCGGCACGTCCTGCGCGATGTTCACGCAGGCCTCGACGAACCGGGCGAGGCAGTCGTCGCCACGGCCGGTTTCCGCGTGGAAGTCGCCGCTCATGCCGCTGGTGTGGCTGAGCAGCTGGCGGGTGGTGATCCGCTTCGTCGCCTCCGGGTCGGCGACCGCGAACTCCGGCAGGACGTTCACCACCGGGTCGTCCAGGTCGAGTCTGCCCTCGTCGGCCAATCGCATGATCAGCGTGGCGGTGTGGATCTTCGTGATGGAGCCGACCTGGAACACCGAGTCGGTGGTCACCTCGACGCCGGTGCCGCGGTGCAGCACACCGCTGGCCAGTTCGTGGATCTCGCCGTCCACGAGCACGGCGAGCGACGCGCCAGGCACGTGGTGTTCCGTGCGCAGCTCGTCGAGCCGGGCCTGCCAGCGGGCGGTGTCGAACGTCATCGTTTTCTCCTTTGTTTCCTGGATTTCAGCTGACTTTGGGGGTGGCGCGCATGCCGATGTAGACACAGGACGTGCCGTCGCGAAGGGTCGCGAACACGACCGGCATGTATCCGTCGCTGAACGAGGGACCGGCGCCGGTCCCCGCGAAGACCTTGTCGGTGACCGGAGTCAGATCGACGTCGAGCGGCGGGGACATGCCCGCCATGCCGTCGGCGAACTCGTAAAGCAGATGTGGTTGTCCGTCCTTTTCGGACACTGTGATCGCGGCGCCTTCCCGGCGGTAGCGACCGGCCAGTGGCGCGAAATCGACCACCGGCGGTGTGCTCGGCGGGCCGAACGGCTCCGGCATCCGCACCCCGGCCAGCTCGTCGAGCAGTTCCCGGAACAGGTCCGAATACAGCAGGCGCGCCCCGCCGCCGTTGGTGGTCAGCGCGATCGCCACCCCGCGATCGGGCACTACCCGCAGATAGGCGTACTGGCCGATGGCCGCGCCGTCGTGCCCGTAGCCGCGGATGCCGGACCAGTCGTAGAGGGTCCAGCCCAGCCCCCAGGCGTCCGAGCTGACCGTCCATTTGTCCGGTACCTCGACTTCGCGGTGTTGCATGGCGGCGACGGTCTGCTCGGACAGCAGCCGGGTGCCGTCCGGCGCGACACCGCCGTCGAGGTGGAAGCGGGCGAAGGCGGCCAGGTCGCCCGCACTGGCGATCACCCGGCCCGCCGGGCCGATCGCCCGGGACTGGAAATCCCACCGCGGGGCGGGATCCGGGTCCTGCCCCGGCTCGCCGAGGTGGCTCATGGCCGCCCGGAACCGCAGTGCGTCCTCGGGCAGCGTCATGGTGTGCTCGAGCCCGAGCGGGGTGAGCAGCCGCTCGGCCAGCGCCTGATCCCAGGTCTGCCCGGTGAGCACCTCGACGATCCTGGCGAGCAGGACGTACCCGCTGCCGCTGTAGGAGACCGCGGTCCCCGGCGGCACGTCCTGCCCGAGCGCCCGGCACGCCTCGGCGTACCGCGCGAGGCAGTCGTCACCGCGGCCGGTGTCCTCGTGGAAGTCACCACTGATTCCGCTGGTGTGGCTGAGCAACTGCCGCACCGTCACCGTCTTGGTGGCCTCGGCGTCCGCGACCGCGAAGCCGGGAAGCACGTCGATCACGCGGGTGTCGAGATCGAGCTCGCCGGCGTCGGCGAGCTGCATCACCTGGGTCGCGGTGTAGATCTTGGCGATCGAGCCGAGCTGGTACACCGAGTCGGTGGTCGCTTCGACGCCGGTGCCGCGGTGCAGCACACCGCCGGCCAGTTCGTGGATCTCGCCGTCGACGAGCACGGCGAGCGAGGCGCCGGGCACGTGGTGTTTCGCGCGCAGGGTGTCGAGCCGGGCCTGCCAGTGGACGGCGTCGAACGGGGTACTCATGGTTTCGTGCTCCTCGATGCTCGAGCGGTTCACGCGGCCACCCCGGCCGCCTCGGGTTCCTGGGGCGTTCGGTCCGCGGGTGCCGCCTTGTGGTTGCGCAGCACCAGGAAGGCGAGCACGGCCGCGGCCGCGACGCCGCACCCGCTGACCACGAAGGTGGTGGAGACGGCGGAGGTGAACGCCGATCGCGCGGCGTCACCGAGGCCCGGCACGGCCAGCGCGTCCGCCATCGACCGCTTCGCCGATTCCGGAGCCGAGGCGGGCATGGCCGAGCCGAACCCGCTGGAAAGGACGCTGCCGAGGATCGCGACGCCGAGCGCGGCACCCATCTGCTGGATGGTGTCGTTGAGCGCCGACCCGACTCCGGCATGGTCCTTGGGCACCGCGCTCATCAGCGAGGAGATCGCCGAAGGCATGGCGAGCCCGCCGCCGATGCCGAGCAGGGCGAGACCGACCGCGAGGGTCGTGAAGCCCTGGCCGTCCGAGACCGTGGACAGGACACCGAACGAGGCCGCCATGACGAGCAGGCCGGTGGTGGCCAGCGTCCGGTTGCCGAGCCTCTGCCCGAGTGCCGCGCCTGCCGTGTTCGCGAGCAGTGAGGCCACCGCCATCGGGATGAACGCGAGGCCTGCCTGGGTCGAGGTATAGCCGAGCACGAACTGCAGGTACTGGGCGAGCACCAGCAGCAGGCCGCCGTTGCCGATCTGCACCAGGGTGAGGGAGAGGCTGCCGCCGGAGAAGTCGCGGTTCCGGAACAACCCGAGCGGCACCAGCGGATGCGCCACCCGCAGCTCCCAGAGCACGAACCCGGTGAGGCCGAGCACCGCGACCGCGAGCGCGGTCAGCGTGACCGGGTGCCCGAGCCCGGCCCTCGGCAGTTCGATGATGGTGGCGACCAGCGCGGTCATGCCGGCGAACGAGAGCACCGCGCCGAGCGGATCGGGCTTGCGCCACGGCCCCTGGGACTCCGGCATCAGCAGCAGCGCGGCGATGATCGCGAGTCCCGCGATCGGCACGTTGATCAGGAAGACCGCGCCCCACCAGAACCACGCGATCAGCGCGCCGCCGAGCACCGGGCCGCCGACGAGGCCGATCATCGCGACCGCGCTCCACACGGACATCGCCTTGCGGCGTTCGGTGTCGTCGAACACGGTGATCAGGATGGACAGCGTGCTCGGCATGATCAGGGCGCCGCCGATGCCCATCACCACCCGCGCGGCGATCAGCTCGACCGGGCCGGCGGCGAAGGTCGCGACCAGCGAGGCCGCGCCGAACAGCGCGAGCCCGACGATCATGATCTTCCTGCGGCCGAACCGGTCGCCGAGTCCGCCGGAGGTCAGCAGCAGGCCGGCGAAAACCAGGATGTACGAGTCGAGGATCCACTGGGTCTCCTGCGCACTGGTGCCGAGATCCTCGGCGAGCGGCGCGAGCGCCACGGTGAGAACCATGTTGTCGACCACCAGCACCAGCGTGCTCAGGCAGAGCACGACCAGGATCAGCCAGCGGCGTGGATGACGTTCGCCGGTTCCGTCCACAAGAGATTCCTTTCGCGGTACGATACAGCGTGCGCGTGTAGCGCACACTGTACGCATGAGGGGGTTCGATGGTGCGAGGAAGGCCGGGTGAGGGCGGTCAGCCCGAGGGTGGATCCCATTCGGTGAGCTGGACGACCACGCCGTTCGGGTCGGCGAGCCGTACCGTCCACTCACCCCACGGCGTGCGCCGCAACGGGCCGAGCAGGTTCGCGCCTTCCCGGCGGAGCCGGTCGTGCTCGGCGGCGATGCCCGTGACGCTGAACGACACCAGCACGTCCGCGAGCGGATCGCGGGCCGGGTCCGCGGGCGCCACGGATTCCGGGTCGCGTTCGCGCAGCACGATGTCCGCCGCGCCGTCGTCCCGGGTCAGCAGCACCGCGTCCTCGGTCCGGACGTCCTCCCGGAAACCGAGGTGCGTGGTGAAGAACTCGGCGGACGCCGAGACGTCGCCGACCCGCAGCGACACCGAGGAAGCAATGACGATCACGACATCAGCATCACCGCCGGCCGGCGGCGGATCAACGGCGGAATCCGCAACGCGCGTTAACCGCCAGGTTCACGGTCGGGAGTAGCGGTGGAACTCCGGGACATCGAGATCTTCCTGACCCTGGCCGAGGAACTGCATTTCGGCCGTACCGCGCAGCGCCTGCACGTCTCGGTGGCCAGGGTCAGCCAGGCGATCAAGAAGCAGGAACGGGGCGTCGGCGCGGAACTGTTCGAACGCACTAGCCGCACCGTGCGGCTCACCCCCGTCGGCGAGCAACTGCGTGCCGATCTCACGCCGGTGTTCCGGGGACTGCGCGAGAGCGTGGAGCGTGCCCGGATGGCTGCGCAGGGCAAGACCGGGGCGCTCCGGGTCGGCATGATCGGCGCCAACGCCTACGATCTTCGCCCGTTCTGGGAGTCGTTCCGCCGCCGGTACCCGCAGTGGGGACTGAAGATCAGGGCCAGCCCGTTCATCGACCCGTTCGCCGCGCTGCGCCGGAGCGAGATCGACGTGCTGGTGTCCTGGCTGCCGGTCGAGGAGCCGGACCTCACCGTGGGGCCGGTGATCTTCACCGAGCACCAGGTACTGCTGGTCTCGCCGGAGCACCGGCTGGCCGTCCGGGACTCGGTGTCGCTCGAAACGCTCGGCGACCACGGCGTGATGGACACGAAAGACGACGAGGGGCCGGAGTACTGGAAGGACGGTTTTTCGCCGTACTACACCGAAAGCGGGCGCCGGATCGAGCGGGTCGGCCCGCTGATCGACAGTATGGATACCATCTTCACCGCGGTCAGCACCGGCGAGGTGGTCCACAATCTCGGTGCGCACTGGGCGCGTTACAACGGCAGGCCGGACATTCTGTACCTGCCGATCGACGACTTCGCCGGGCTGCGGTGGGCGCTGATCTGGCGTAGCGACGCGGAGACCGAGGCGATCCGGGGGCTCGCCGCCGTGGTACGGGAGATGGGCACGCTCACTCTGTAGCGTAAGGCTTACGCGAAACGGCGAAAGGAGTCCGGGTGGTGGCACGCGCGCGTCGAGTCTCCTCGGTCTGGACCCGGGAGAGCAAGGACGAGCCGCCCGCGTTGAGTCCGGGCCAGATCGTCACCGAAGCGATCCGGCTGCTCGACGAGGAAGGTCTCGAAGCGCTGAGCATGCGGCGCCTCGGCGCCCGGCTGAATGCCGGCGCCACCTCGCTGTACCGGCACGTGAGCAACCGCAACGAGCTGATCGAGCTGATCGTCGACGAGGTCTACCAGGAGATCGAGGTCCCGGAGCCGGACACCCCGGAGGACTGGCGCGCTTCGGTGGCGGTGTGCGCGCACAGCATGCGATCGATGATCCTGCGGCACCCGTGGATCGCCCCGCTGCTCGGCATGACCGGGCTCTCCTATCTCGGGCCGAACGTGCTGCGGCTGAACGAACGCATGCAGCAGCGGTTCGAGGCCGTGGGGTTCGAGCCGCGCGAGGCGGCCCATGCGATCAGCGCGCTGGTCTCCTACGTCATCGGGATGGGGGTCAGCGAGGCCGCGTGGCTGACCCTGGTCGCCCGCACCGGCGAGACCGAAAGCGCGGTGCACGCGAGCTTGCGGCCCGCCATCGAGCGGGCGGTCCGGACCCATCTCGACGAGCCCGCGCGGTTTCTCGGCTCGCAGGTCCGCGATCCGAAACGGAACCGCGACGAGAAGTTCGAGTACGGGCTGGACCGGCTGCTGGACGGCTTCGCCGCACGACTCGGCTGAGCACGTTCAGCCGATGTTCCGGCCGGGGAAGATTTGTGCCGCGGGCAAGACCGGAGCCGGCCTATTTCGGTCAGGTGCGGACAAGGGCGTCGGCGTCCACAATTTCGAGGCCGAGGCGCCGAATGCGGTGTGGTTGTGGTGGTGATTGCAGGAGCGCCGCCTTCGCGGGACGCGGTCACCGGATCGGGTTACTGTGTCCGCGTGCTGACGCGCTCGCCTTCCCCATGACGACTTGGCGGCTCGGAAGAAAACAATCGAACGATGATCGTGCGGTGTTAACAATACTCGCGATTGCTTGATCAAACCGTGACCAGGTTAACTCGTGCGGGTGACGTCGATGGTGGTTCGAATGGCCGTCATCTGTGCTGTTTTGTTAGGTTTTCCCCATTTCTCGCAGGTTACGGGCCTTCGGCACGTGGTGAGTCGGATAGGGGAACTCCTGATGAGTGTCAGGCCTGGGCACCGGTTTGTCGTGGCCCTCGTCGCGTTGCTGCTGGGACTGTCCAATTTGGCCATCCTCGCCGGCGTGGCCGCGCCGCCCGCCGACGCTTATCAGACGCACCCGGACGGTTCGTGGTTCGGTAACACCGGCACGAACACCTCGGCGTCCTCGACCTTGCCTTCGGGTCTTCAGGCCACCGTCGCGGTGCAGAGCAACCTGCAGATCTCCCGGCTCTCCAACAACCGCGCGGACAGCAAGGGCACGGTTCCCGGGATGTACACCCCGGCGATCCCGGGCAGCACCCCGTTCGCCGTGCTGAACACCCGGCCGGATCTCCAGGGCTGCTACGACACGACGCTGTGCCCGAACATGGCCACGCTCACGGTGTCGTTCAACCGTCCGGTGCGGAACCCCGTGCTGCACCTGACCGGCATCGGCGCGTTCTATGGCAACGGCAAGAGCCAGGTCCGGCACACGCTCACCGGGTCGAGCCCCGCCGGGGCCTCGCTGAGTCTCTCCTCGGGCACCAACCTCCAGGTCTCCGGCGGCAGGACCATCGAGGTCGCCAACAAGAACAGCAACACCGTGTGCAGCAGCCCCGTGGCGGGCGGTTCGACCGCGGGGTGCGGCAGCGTCCAGGTCAACGGCACGGTCTCGTCGCTGACCTTCGCCATCGACCAGACCGGCAACGGCTGGGCCCAGATCACCGGCGACGAATACCTGTTCGGCGTGTCCGCGGACGAGAACTTCGGCGACGCCCCCGCGAGCTACGACGCGGGCGCCGCGGCCAGTCACATCGTGAGCGACCTGCGGCTCGGCCAGCGCGTGGATCCGAACAACACCGCCGTTCTCAACACCGGTCAGGTGTCCCCGAGCCCGAACGCGGTGGCTCCCGGCGCGGACATCACCTCGGCACACACGGACGGCGTCACGAAACCGCTGCCCCGGCTGACGGTGGCCGACGCCGGCAAGACCTACAGCGTCACCACCGCGTTGTCCGGGGCGTCCCAGCCAGGGCGGGTCTGCGGCTGGATCGACTTCAACCGCAACGGGGTGTTCGACAACCCGGGCGAGCGGGCCTGTGCCGACTTCGCGGCGGGCGCCACGTCGGCCACACTGAACTGGACGGTGCCGAGCAGTATCGTCCCGGGGTTCACGTACCTGCGGCTGCGGGCCGGTTACAACACCACGCAGGTGCAGAACCCGACCGGGCTGGCCGACAGCGGCGAGGTCGAGGACTACCGGCTGCCCATCGAGGCGGTCGTGTTCGAGAAGAAGGCGGACAAGCAGGTCGCGGGCCCGGGTGACAAGGTCACCTACACCGTCACCGCGACCAACAGCGGTCCGGTCACCGTCGGGGGCGTCCGGTTCCAGGACGACCTGACCAATGTGCTCGACGACGCCACCTTCAACAACGACCAGCGCGCCACGGCGGGCACCGCGAGCTACACGCAGCCGACGCTGAGCTGGGTGGGCGACCTGGCGCCGGGCCAGACGGTGACCGTGACCTACTCGGTGACGGTGAAGAACCCGGTTACCGGCGACCACCAGCTCGTCAACGGCATCAGGTCGAACACCGGCAACTGCGCCACGGTACCGGGAGACTCGAAGTGTTCGACGACGGTGAACGTCCCGGGTCTGGACATCGGCAAGACGGTGGACAAGCAGTCGGCCAACCCCGGCGACACCGTGAAGTACACGGTCACGGTCCGCAACACCGGCAAGACCGCGCTGACGAACGCGACCTTCACCGACGACCTGTCCAAGGTCATCGACGACGCGACGTTCAACGCCGGGAGCGTCACGGCGAGTGCGGGGTCGGCGGCCTACGCCGCGCCAAGGCTGACCTGGACCGGCAATCTCGGCGTGGGCGCGACCGCGACGATCACCTACACGGTGACCGTGCAGAACCCGGTGACCGGGGATTTCAAGCTGGTCAACGCGATCACCTCGAGCACCCCCGGCAGCAACTGCGCCGCGGGCTCGGCCGATCCGAAGTGCACCACGACCACCCCTGTCTCCGGGCTGAAGATCCAGAAGAAGGCCGACAAACCGGCCACGAACCCCGGCGACAAGGTCACGTACACGGTCACCGTGACCAACACCGGCCAGACGCCGCAGAACGGCGCGACGTTCACCGATGATCTGTCCAATGTGGTCGATGACGCCACGTACAACAACGACGCGGCCACCTCGCAGGGCACCACGTCCTACACCGCGCCGAAGCTGACCTGGACCGGGAATCTGCCCGTCGGCGGCACCGCCACGGTCACCTACAGCGTCACCGTGAAGAATCCGGTGACCGGGGACCACAAGCTGGTCAACGCGATCACGTCCACGACGCCCGGCAACAACTGCGTCGCGGGTTCGGCCGACCCGGCCTGCTCGACCACCACGCCGGTCGCGGGAATCCAGATCAGCAAGTCCGTCGACAAGACCGACGCGAAGCCGGGCGACATCGTCACCTACACCGTGACCGTGCGCAATACGGGCCAGACTCCGCAGAACGGCGCGACGTTCACCGACGATCTGTCCAAAGTGGTCGATGACGCGACGTTCGACACGGGCAGCGTCACCGCGAGCACGGGTTCGGCGAGCTACAGCGCGCCGAAGCTGACCTGGACCGGCGATCTGCCCGTGGGCGGCACCGCGACGGTGTCCTACTCGGTGAAGGTCGACAACCCCGATACCGGGGACCACAAGCTGGTCAACGCCGTCACCTCGACCACCCCCGGCAGCAACTGCGTCGCCGGGTCCACCGATCCGAAGTGCTCCACGACCACTCCGGTCTCCGGGCTGAAGATCGAGAAGAAGGCCGGCAAGCAGCAGGTCAACCCCGGCGAGAAGGTCACGTACACGGTCACGGTCACCAACACGGGCCAGACGCCGCAGAACGGTGCGACCTTCACCGACGATCTGTCCAATGTGGTCGATGACGCGACGTTCGGCAATGACGCGTCGGCGTCGGTGGGAACGACCACGTACGCGGCACCGAAACTGACGTGGACCGGTGACCTCCCGGTCGGGGCGTCGGCGACGATCACCTACAGCGTCACGGTGAAGAACCCCGTGACCGGGGACCACAAGCTGGTCAACGCGATCACGTCCACGACGCCCGGCAACAACTGCGTCGCGGGGTCGACCGACCCGGCCTGCTCGACCACCACCCCGGTCGCGGGTATCGAGTTCGGCAAAACCGCCGACAAGACCAGCGCGAATCCGGGCGACACGGTCCAGTACACGGTGACGGTCCGCAACACCGGCCAGACGCCGCTGACGGGCGCGACGTTCACCGACGACCTGTCGAAGGTGATCGACGACGCGACGTTCGACGCCGGCAGTGTTTCCGCGAGCACCGGCACCGCGTCCTACACCGCGCCGAAGCTCACCTGGGCCGGTGATCTCGGCGTGGGCGCGACTGCGACGATCACTTACCGCGTCACGGTGAACAATCCGGTGACCGGGGACCACAAGCTGGTCAACGCGATCACGTCCACGACGCCGGGAAGCAACTGCGCCACGGGTTCCACCGATCCGAAGTGCGCGACTTCCACGCCGGTCTCGGGCCTGCGGATCGCCAAGTCCGCCGACCGCGACCAGGTCGTGCCCGGCGACAAGGTCACCTACACGATCACGGTCACCAACACCGGCCAGACGCCGCAGAACGGCGCGACGTTCACCGACGACCTGAGCAGCGTCCTCGACGACGCGACCTACAACAACGACGCGTCGGCCACGATCGGTTCGCCGAGCTACGCGGCGCCGAGGCTGACGTGGACGGGTGATCTGCCGGTGGGGGCGTCCGCGACGGTGAAGTACAGCGTCACGGTCAAGAATCCGGACCCGGGGGACAAGAAGCTCAACAACGTCGTCACCTCGTCCACGCCCGGCAACAACTGCCCGCCCGGCTCCACCGACCCGTCGTGTTCCACCACGACCCCCGGCAAGGAGCTGACGGTCGCCAAGACCGCGGACAAGCAGGCCGCGAACCCCGGCGACAAGGTCACTTACACCGTGACGGTGACCAACACCGGCCAGGTCCCGCTCACGGGCGCGGACGCCGCCACATTCACCGACGACCTCACCGCGGTGATCGACGACGCGTCGTTCAACAACGACGCGTCGGCCACGGTCGGCTCGACGGCCTACGCGGCGCCGAAGCTGACGTGGACGGGTGATCTGGCGGTCGGCGCGTCCGCGACGGTGAAGTACAGCGTCACGGTCAAGAACCCGATCACCGGCGACCACCAGCTGCGCAACACGGTCAGCACCAGCGTGCCCGGCAACTGCGAGCCCGGCTCGACGGATCCGCAGTGCTCGACCACGACACCGCTGCCGGGCATGACGATCGAGAAGAAGTCCGACAAGCAAGCGGCCAACCCGGGCGACAAGGTCACGTACACGGTGACCGTGACCAACACGGGCAAGACCCCGCTGGCAGGGGCGACGTTCGCCGACGATCTGTCGCAGGTCGTGGATGACGCGAGGTTCAACAACGACGCGTCGGCCACGACCGGCTCGGCGACCTATGCCGCGCCGAAGCTGACGTGGACCGGTGATCTGGCGGTCGGGGCGTCGGCGACGATCACTTACAGCGTCACGGTGAATAATCCGGCGGCGGGTGACCACAAGCTGGCCAACGTCGTCACCTCGGACACGCCAGGAAACAACTGTCCGCCGGGTTCGACGGATCCGAAGTGCGGCACGACGACGCCGGTGTCGGGGATCGCGATCAGCAAGACCGCGAGCAAGACCGACGCGAAGCCGGGCGACACCGTGACGTACACGGTGACCGTGACCAACACCGGCCAGACGGCACTGACGCACGCGACGTTCACCGACGATCTGAGCAAGGTGCTGGACGACGCCGCCTACAACAACGACGCGTCGGCCGACATCGGCGCCGCGACCTACGCCGCGCCGAAGCTGACCTGGACCGGTGATCTGCCGGTGGGCGGGAAGGCGACCGTGACTTACAGCGTCACGGTGAACAACCCCGTCAAGGGCGATTTCGCGCTCGCCAACGTGGTCACCTCGGATACGCCAGGCAACAACTGCCCGCCGGGCTCGACGGATCCGAAGTGTGGGACGACGACGCCGATCGCGGGGCTGGACATCACCAAGACCTCGGACAAGCAGAATGCGAAGCCGGGGGACAAGGTCACGTACACCGTGACGGTGAAGAACACCGGTCAGACTGTCCAAAAGGGAGCGACTTTCGCCGACGATCTGTCGAAGGTGATCGACGACGCGTCGTTCAACAACGACGCGTCGGCCACGGTCGGCTCGGCGACCTACACCGCGCCGAAGCTGACGTGGACCGGTGACCTGGCGGCAGGCGCGTCGGCGACGATCACCTACAGCGTCACCGTCAACGACCCCGTCAAGGGTGACTTCAAGCTGGCCAACGCCGTCACGTCGGATACGCCGGGCGGGAACTGCCCGCCGGGTTCGACGGATCCGAAATGCGGGACCACGACTCCCATCGCCGGCCTGAGCATCGAGAAGAAGTCGAGTCCCACCACGGCCAAGCCGGGGGACAAGGTCACCTACACGGTGACCGTGCGGAACATCGGTCAGACTGTCCAAACGGGAGCGACGTTCACCGATGATCTGTCGAAGGTGATCGACGACGCGACGTACAACAACGACGCGGCGGCCACGGTCGGCACGACCGCTTACGCAGCACCGAAGTTGACGTGGACCGGTGATCTGCCGGTCGGGGCGACTGCGACGGTGACTTACAGCGTGACGGTGAATAACCCCGTCAAGGGCGATTTCAAGCTGGCCAACGTGGTCACGTCGGATACTCCGGGTGGGAACTGCCCGCCAGGGTCGACGGATCCGAAGTGCGGGACGACGACTCCCATCGCGGGTCTGGAGATCACGAAGGTCGCGGACAAGAAGGACGCGAAGCCGGGGGACAAGGTCACGTACACGGTGACCGTGAAGAACACGGGGCAGACCGTCCAAACGGGAGCGACGTTCACCGATGACCTGTCGAAGGTGATCGACGACGCGGCGTACAACAACGACGCGACGGCGACGATCGGTTCGCCGAGCTACGCGGCGCCGAAGCTGACGTGGGTGGGTGATCTGCCGGTCGGGGCGACCGCGACGGTGACTTACAGCGTGACGGTGAATAACCCCGTCAAGGGTGATTTCAAGCTCGCCAACGTGGTCACGTCGGATACTCCAGGTGGAAACTGTCCGCCGGGTTCGACGGATCCGAAGTGCGGGACGTCGACTCCCATCGCGGGTCTGGAGATCACAAAGGTCGCCGATAAGAAGGACGCGAAGCCGGGTGACAAGGTCACGTACACGGTGACCGTGAAGAACACCGGTCAGACCGTCCAAACGGGAGCGACGTTCACGGACGACCTGTCCAAGGTGATCGACGACGCTACGTTCAACAACGATCAGAACGCGTCGATCGGCAACGCGGCCTATGCGGCGCCCAGGCTGACGTGGACCGGTGACCTTCCCGTGGGCGCCATAGCGACGATCACCTACAGCGTCACGGTGAACAGCCCGGTGACGGGTGACCACAAGCTTGCGAACGTGGTTACCTCGGATACTCCGGGTGGGAACTGTCCGCCGGGATCGACCGACCCGAAGTGCGGGACGACGACGCCGATCGCGGGGCTGGAGATCACAAAGGTCGCGGACAAGACCAACGCGAAGCCGGGCGACAAGGTCACGTACACCGTGACCGTCCGCAACACGGGACAGACCGTCCAAACAGGAGCGACGTTCACCGACGATCTGTCGAAGGTCATCGACGACGCCACCTATAACAACGACCAGAACGCGTCCATCGGTGCCGCGACTTATGCGGCGCCGAAGTTGACCTGGACGGGCGATCTGCCGGTCGGCGCGACTGCGACGGTGACGTACAGCGTCACGGTGAACAATCCCGTCAAGGGTGACTTCAAGCTCGCCAACGTGGTCACGTCGGATACTCCGGGTGGGAACTGCCCGCCGGGTTCGACGGACCCGAAGTGCGGGACGACGACGCCGATCGCGGGCCTGGAGATCACAAAGGTCGCGGACAAGAAGGACGCGAATCCCGGTGACAAGGTCACCTACACCGTGACCGTGAAGAACACCGGCCAGACCGTCCAAACGGGAGCGACGTTCACCGACGACCTGTCGAAGGTTCTGGACGACGCGGCGTTCGACAATGACGCCGCGGCCACGATCGGCACCACCACCTATGCCGCGCCGAAACTGACCTGGACAGGCGATCTGCCGGTCGGCGCGACCGCGACCGTGACGTACAGCGTCACGGTGAACAATCCCGTCAAGGGTGACTTCAAGCTCGCCAACGCCGTTATTTCCGAAACCCCGGGCAACAACTGCCCGCCGGGTTCGACGGATCCGAAGTGCGGCACGACGACCCCGCTGTCCGGGATGGAGATCGCGAAGCAGGTCGACCGGCCGGATGCCAAACCGGGGGACAAGGTCACGTACACCGTGACCGTGCGCAACACGGGACAGACTGTCCAAACAGGAGCGACGTTCACCGACGATCTGTCGAAGGTGATCGACGATGCCGCGTTCGGCAACGACCAGAAGGCGTCGATCGGCTCGGTGAACTACGCCGCGCCGAGGCTGACGTGGGTGGGCGATCTGCCGGTCGGGGCGACCGCGACGATTACCTACAGCGTCACGGTGAACAACCCGGTGACCGGTGACCACAAGCTGACGAACGTGGTCACGTCGGATACGCCGGGTGGGAACTGTCCGCCGGGATCGACCGACCCCAAGTGCGGGACGACAACGCCGATCGCGGGTCTGGACATCGCAAAGGTCGCGGACAAGAAGGACGCGAAGCCGGGCGACAAGGTCACGTACACCGTGACCGTGCGCAACACGGGACAGACTGTCCAAACAGGAGCGACATTTACCGACGATCTGTCGAAGGTCATCGACGACGCCACCTATAACAACGACCAGAACGCGTCCATCGGTGCCGCGACTTATGTGGCGCCGAAGCTGACCTGGACGGGCGATCTCCCTGTCGGGGCGACCGCGACGATCACCTACAGCGTCACCGTGAACAATCCCGTCAAGGGTGACTTCAAGCTCGCCAACGTGGTCACGTCGGATACCCCGGGTAACAACTGTCCGCCGGGTTCGACGGACCCGAAGTGCGGGACGACGACGCCGCTGTCCGGGATGGAGATCACGAAGGTCGCGGACAAGAAGGACGCGAAACCGGGCGACAAGGTCACGTACACGGTGACGGTCAAGAACACCGGTCAGACCGTCCAAACGGGAGCGACCTTCACCGACGACCTGTCCAAGGTCATCGACGACGCGACGTACAACAACGACGCGGCGGCGACGGCGGGCACGACGACCTATGCGGTCCCCAAGCTCACGTGGGTGGGTGATCTGCCGGTCGGGGTGACCGCGACCGTGACCTACAGCGTCACCGTGAACAACCCCGTCAAGGGCGACCACAAGCTGGCCAACGTCATCACCTCGGATACGCCGGGCAACAACTGTCCGCCCGGTTCGACGGACCCGAAGTGTGGCACCACGACGCCGCTGCCCGGCCTGGCCCTCGCCAAGAAGGCCAGCGCCACCGAGGCCAAGCCGGGCGACAAGGTCACCTACACCATCACCGCGGCCAACACCGGCCAGACCGAACTCAAGGGCGCGACCTTCACCGACGACATGACCGGGGTCCTCGACGACGCCGCGTACAACAACAACGCCGCGGCCGACACCGGCACCACGAGCTACGCGGCGCCGAAGCTGACCTGGACCGGTGACCTTCCCGTCGGTGCCACGGCGACGATCACCTACACCGTCACCGTCGGCAACCCACCCACCGGCGACCTGAAGCTGGGCAACGTGGTCGGCTCGACGACCCCCGGCAACAACTGCCCGGTGCCCATGCCCGGCCGGGCCGACGCGGCGGACGTCGACCCGAACTGCTCGGCCACCGTCCTGGTGCCGCGCCTGGCGCTCTCGAAGAAGGCCGACAAGACCGACGCCAAGCCCGGTGACACCGTGACCTACACGGTCACCGTGGCCAACACCGGCCGGACCGACCTGAAGGGCGCGACCTTCACCGACGACCTGACCGGCGTGCTCGGCAACGCGACGTTCGGCGACGACGCCAAGGCCACCGCCGGCTCGGTGACCTACACGGCGCCGAAGCTGACCTGGACCGGCGACCTGCCCATCGGCGCGTCGGCCACGGTCACCTACAGCGTCAAGGTGAAAGCCGTCCCCAGCGGCGATTTCACCCTGCGCAACGCGGTCGGCTCGGACACCCCGGGCAGCACCTGCCCGCCGGGCTCGAAGGACCCGAAGTGCGGCACCACGACGCCGATCGCCGGTGTGGCCATCGCCAAGACCGTCAATACGAAGCAGGCCGCCGCGGGTGACGTCGTGACCTACCAGGTGACCGTCCGCAACACCGGCCGGATCGACCTGAAGGGCGCGACGTTCACCGACGATCTGACCGGGGTGCTGGGCGCCGCCGACTACACCAATGATGCGAAGGCCACCCTCGGTTCGGCGACCTACACGGCGCCGAAGCTGACCTGGACCGGCGACCTGCCCATCGGCGCGTCGGCCACGGTCACCTACAGCGTCAAGGTGAAGGCCCCGGTCGGCGCCGACCGGAACCTGCGCAACGCCGTGTCCTCCTCGACCCCCGGCAACAACTGCCCGGACGGTTCGGCCGATCCCCAGTGCCGGACCACGACGCCGCTCACCCCGGCGCCGCCCACTCCGCCCAGCCCGCCGGTCAATCCGCCGACACCGCCCAAGCCACCGCTGGCCTGGACCGGTGCGGTGATCATCCCGGTGGGAATCGCCGGACTCGCGTTGCTCGCGGTGGGCGGGCTGTTCCTGCTGATCTCCCGGCGCCGCAGGGGGCAGCGATGACCCGGCTCCCGAAAGGACCTGATATCTCCGTGCCTGCCCGCTACCTCCGTCACGCTGTCGCGGTGGCTCTCGCCTTCGGCGCGTCGGCGCCACTGGCGGCCCCGGCGGTGGCCGACCCGGCGAGCCCTCCATCGCTGTCCATCGGCATCGACGACGGCCGGGCGAAGGCACGCGGAGGCGAAGAACTCACCTACACGGTCAAGGTCGCCAACACCGGTGCCGCCGGCATCGAGGGCCTCAGGCTCACGCAGAGCCTGCCGCCCGGCCTGCGGTTCACCTCCGCCGATCACGACGGCCGTCAGGCCGATCAGGTCGTGACGTGGACCGTGACCGTCCCGGCGGGCAAGGACGTGACGGTCACCAGCCGGGGCGTGGTCGAACAGGTGCCGCGGGGCACCACCCGGTTGGCCTCCTCGGCCTGCGCCTACACCGCCGGTCAGGACCGGCCCGCGGTGTGCTCGACCGACTCCGACGCACTCGACGCCACCGCGCTGGCCACTGCGTCCCCCGAGGGCAGCACCTGGTGGTACTGGGCCGCCGGCGTCCTGGCTGCGGTCGCCGTCGTCGTCGCCGTACTGCTGTTCCGGCGCCGTCGCAAAGAGGCAGCGACCGCCGGCGCACGGGTTCCTGCCGGACGGGCAGTGGAGCACGAGGAGACCGTGTAGACGTCGGAACACCGGCCGCTGATGCGCTCCCGGAACGCGTGGATCACCGGAGGACGCCGTATTAGCGCTACGGCCGACGACGGTGACCACAATGGACAGTGCGGTAACCGGCCCAGCTGGCGGCGACTCGAGCTGTCCTAGCCGGCTGGTGGAGTGATGGCTTCGTCGAGCGTGGCGATGGCGACGGCGAGGTGTACGTGTGCCCAGTTGCGGTCTTCGGGTTTGATGACGGCGATCAGGTCGAAGGTCGCTTGTTCGGGGCCGTGTTCGCGGCGCAGCGCGCTGAAGGAATCCAGGAGCTGGGTGATGTTGCTGTAGAACTCGGCTATGGCTCCGGGGGTTTGGGAGATGGGGAGGTGGTCGGTTCGGTCGGAGGTCATGTTCTCCATGGTGCGTGTTACAACTGTGCAACGGTAATGTCCGCCCGGGTGAAACTGCCCTCCAGTTTTGGCGAGGGCGGCGGGTAAGGCGCGCGAGATGACCGTTCGTTCAAGGCGCGGGTCATGGTGGGGAAAGCGGACCAGGCGCCAACTGGCTTGCGCTAGCTGGGGCTTTCCGGGCGGCCTCGGCTGCGGTGGTGCGCCGCCGACATGCCACGGTGACGTTGGCGCTGGCACGTAGCGCTTTAGGAAGTTCAAGATCGACAACGCGAGCGCGGTATCGAACAGGTCGACCAATGTTGCGGGTCGACCAGCTGCCGGTAGCCTCCCAGTCGGGCCTGGGTGCCGAACGTCCGGCTGGTCCGTGCTAGACTTCGGCGTCCTCGATAAGAGGATGCGGCCGTGCGTGAAGGTCCGCTATGGCATGAGCGGCAGGGCTCCGGCGCCCCCGCTGACGATGCCGAGGGTGTGGGGCACCCGCGTCGCGTGAAAGTAGTGACACTAACCGTCTGAAACGTGACCATGTGCGGGCCGGAACGCGGAAATGGATCACGCATGCCCTCTTCGGCTCGGCGTAAACTCAGGGATCTTAGACGCTCCTTCACGGGCGAGGACAAAGTCAGCGCTGGCGCAGGCGTCGGACGCGGCGACCTCGGTCTCGACCGCTGCATGCCACAGCAGCGCATGTTTCGTGCCTTTCTGGCTATACACCTCTTCAACGCCAACGTGCCCGGCATGCCCTGCGCAGATTGGGACCTGCACAGCGCACGAGCGTTCCTGTCGTACACGATGACGGTGTCGCCAAGGTTCGACACTCTTGTGTGCATTGTTCCCCGCGCTGTAGAGAACGCTGTGGGCCGGTTGGTCGCTTCACCGTCTCGCCCGGATCTGCGTTACGGCATACCGGGTTTGCGCGTAGCAGCGGCCGTTGATTTCCAGACTTATCATCTCCTTCACCTGCCGACAGGTGCACGAATGGTGATAGCTCGACGCTCGGACTTCGCGACGGAAAGTGACATTCAGCGCGGCGGAACGTACCGCCGAACGTGGAGTGCCGAGCACTACGCGGGAATCGAGGTCCCCCTCGCCTCGGTTGAACGAGAAGCACTCGGCCGTATTCCCCCGATGTCGTCGGGAATCCAACGCATCCTCGCCGCACTCGTCGCGCGAATCGACACCCGCGATCCTGCCGGACGGTGGGCCATGGGTACATGGTGGTATGACCCTCTGCGCCGGCCCCGGCGCCCTAGGCGCCGAAACGATGGCAGGTTCATTCTCTGGGGGACGGACTCGATGTGGGAGCTTCGCTGGAATGACAGTCCTCGACCAGAGGATGTCGTCGCGTGCTTGACGGCCCCTGCTGTCGGTGTCCAGCAGGCCATCGTTGAGCAGCTTTCGGAGTCTGAGTGGGCGATTCAGCTCGACGGATGCTGCTTGACGTTGAGGCATGGTGCCGCATGATCACCGAACGTTTTATCAGTGCGGTTGGCAGGTTCCAATTAGACCGGTACTGGGTGGCTTTGGCGACGTGATGATCGCAGGGATTATCGTGGCCTTCACTGCTATTTTGCCTGTGTTATATATGGGAGTTGCTATATCGGTTGCACTCTTTCACACGGACCGGAAGCGACGTGCGGATGCCCGCGTCGTCCTGAGGTACCTCATCGGGTTTCTGCAACGTCGGAGGAGGCGTTAGTTCCAGCCCTGCTTCCGACCCTCGAACTGCTTCTGGGATCTGACTACGCTCGAACCTTCGCCGACGGCCCCGGCATCGTGCGCTTCCGGGTACCGCAGGATGCGATGACCCGACTGTGGCACGCGGCCACGCTGCTGCAGGAACACCGCAGTGACGGCCACACCGCGGTCTTGGTGGCCGAGGGCGTCGGCGGGACGGAGGGAGACCCACGTGCTCCACGCTCTGCCCGGCGACATGCCCACGGACAGCCGTCCCGCGGTTGCGGTCGGCACCGTCGACAAGATGGGCCAACCCTGCGCCCTCGACGTCTTCGACGACGTCGGATTCACCAACCTGGACCATGTGACCGCGGACCACTGACGCCGGAATTCGCAGGCAGCCGGCGTCAGCAACCGTCGTCATAGCCACAAGCCTGCGACTCTGTGGGCCTCAGAGGGAATCCTGCTGCAGTCGACGCAGGAAGAGCCCGCCGCCGTCGCCTCCGTGACGGAAATCCAGGGCGTACGGTTCGTGCCCTGCGCGGATCCGATCATGATCTCGCAGGACGGCGTCAGTGCCGAGCAGGCCCGCCTGCGGCTCGATCAGTTGGAGTGCAACCTGTGCGAGAGCGGGACCGTCGGCCCACTCGATCTTGTACGAGCCGTCAGCTGTCCACACGTCAATCCACTGGGCGTCGCTGAGCACATGCAGTCGGCGCAGCATGAGGCTCGCCAGCGCCGGACGAACTCTCACTAACCCATAGTGGCGCAGAAAGTTGCCCTCGGCTTGGCTCAATGAGGAGTCGTGGACTAGCGAAGTACTGGGAGAGCCGTATTGGTCATCCGCCCACGCGAGCGCAGATGACCACTGCTTCGGCGTGACCTTTCTGAGGAGAACTCGCGCGCCAGGAACGGGACCGTTCTGGTCGAGCAACGACACGACCATGCCGCTGTCCCCGGGTGAGACGCGCAGTCCCGGAATACCGCCAAAGCCGGACGTCGGGTCGTCGTAGGGACGGGGAGCCAGGGCGAAGGCGAGTGGGCCGAGCATGTGTGGGACCGGGAGGAGTTCCAGGGAGTCGAGTTTCGGGATGATGTGGTCAAACGGGTAGAAGGGCAGCTGCACATTTCGTGCCCTGCGCGCATCTCGTAAACCAAGAAGCACGAGCGCTTCCAGTTCCTGTTGCGCCACCGAAGTCGGCGCCGGGATGAGGCGGTCGCCGTTACCCAGTTTCCGCACGCCGTCTAGGGCCATCCTGTACACCTCGCCGGTGTAACGCATACGCAGCCGCGTCGAACGTTTGGTGCGCTTGTCGGCGGCCTTCGTGGAGGGGGGCATCAGGATTCACCTCGCTTGCGATGCCGACGGACAAGCGTGTTCCGCGTCAGTGTCCCCGCGAGGATCGTGGCCAGCGTGCCGGCCGCATACGGGACTCCGACCACGATAGCGAGTGAGACGAAGGTCGCCGAGACCACGATCGCGATGCTGACAGCTGCCGTGACCATGAGCTTCACCGCCCTGCGTGTGCGCCCGTCGCTCTCGAGGGTTATGGCCAGCACTGCTACTGGGGTAAGACGGCGACTGCGTTCCCGAGCGGGCGTGGCAGCATGCCGTATGTTCCGGCGGTCGAAGGTCGTTCGTGACATCAGGCGGGCCTTCAGTCTGTACCGCCCGGCACGGCGCAGACATTGACTCGTCAACCTGAGGTCAGCCTTCAGCGACACTCCTGGTGCGCGGAGGCTATGACGCCTTGGGGTCGTATTCATCAGCAAGCCGGGCGCTGACGGGACCGGGCTCCCCGCGAGAGCCATCGAAGCGACCATAGCACGAACGACAAGTCAGACTGCGTTGCACGCTCGCCGTATCCTCGGCAATCACCATTTCCGATACGACCGGAGGAGGCTTCGCCGTCCTGGTGGCGGCGCGCCCTGTCCGCGAGACGCTGGGTCGCGGGCCCGGCTGGCGGTCCAAGCCGCTGCGCGGGGAGGATGTGAACCGCTGAGCAGGCAGGGAAAGGAAGACGCACAATGACAGCTGAGCGAATGAAGGCCACCGATCAGGTCGCTCCCGCCCGGACAGCGGATGTGTACGACGTCAGGTTTCCCAAGCAGCACAGGCAATGGCTGGTGTCTGTCGACAACACCGTGGTATCCCCGGTGTGGTTGGGACATCGGACCGACGAGGGGCTCGAGGCCGCTCTGGTCGGCACGCTGCCCCGCGCCGCGTTCCCGCCCGGGGCGAACCCGCTGGCATGGGATGCGCCGGGGAGGTCAGTCGGCAAGTTGATGGATGTTATCGAGCCGGTGATACCCGGTGCGCAGCGATCCGCCGTGGGCAAGGCCGTCCAGCAGCATCTCGCGCAACAGGTCGCCGCGCTGCCCGGGTGGCCTCGTGTGAGCTGGACCGTGCAGGGGAATCGTGCCGAGGCATCGGTCCTGCATTTCGCCGGAGCGTGGATCGCGATTACCAGCGACCTGCTCGAGTCGTATCTCGTGGTCATCGCAGTGGGGATCGCCCCTGACGACCTTGAGTTCAGCGTGACACGAGGTGAGGAGTGCGGGGTCGACTTCTCTGTCCCGCTCACTATCGGAACACTTAACCGGTTGCCTGTCTGGCAAATGCCTCAGCCTAATCAGGTCGAAGTTCATCCGGATCTCCGCCGATTTCTGTCGCCTGGCTTGTGACCGGGCTCGTCGCACTCCTCAAAGAGCCGGAGGCTACCCGTTCAGGTGAAGATCACTGCGAGAAGTCGCGGCTACATGAGACAGCAACTCCGCGCCGACGCGCATGAGCTGTGCTAAACGACGGAGCGGCCAGTCGAGGGCGGTGGCAGCCTGAGCGATGGGCGCCGTCTGGGTAAGCGATTGTTAGCCTGATTCCTCGGAGATGGAGGAGCCGTGCCGGGCGAGCCCCGCAGCCCGGTACCCAAAGGAGTCATGGAGATTCCCGGCATGGCCTGATGGCCAGCCCGCGCGGACCGGCCATCAGGCCATGCGAATTTATGTGACGGAGCCGTCCGGTCATTTTGCTCGTGATTGAGAGTGCCCGGACGGGCTTCCAGCATACGAATTCCATTCGGTAGATTCGTGTGCGATCGATCACGTCTAATAGGATTTGTAGAGCTTCATCGAGTAAACGTGATCATTGCAAGACCAGGGAACGTTGACGTCCCACTGGAAACTGTAGATGCCGCAGAGGTTTTTAAAGTTCTTTTCCGAATAGATGGCACTGCCGTTACATTGAGCGAAGGTCCTGTATGAGGAAATCCCGCCGACGGCGTCGTTGTATCTCACAATATTGGAGAATCCCCAGCCGGCGCTGTCGCATTCAGAATCCGCGACAAGATCGGCTCGCCAGCCGCCTACCCCGGAATTCTGGTTGGTATGTTGGAACAACTCCGCAAGCAAAACGTTCCTTCGCATGGCAGGGCGCTTCGCTGCGGCGGCCTCCCGGGTCGGCCCGCATGAATTGTCGATCACCTTCGCCTCGGGGCTACCTGGAGCTTCCTTGGTAACCGTGATGATGCAGTACTGGTCTCCGCTCTCGGCGTGCGCCGAGAGCGGAGTACTGATCGTGAAGATCGCTGCGAGCAGGCTCGCCAACCCTAGCAGCGATGACGGCCTCCTCTTGCCTCTTCGTAACACGGTGCGTGGACGCAACAGAATGAACCTTTTCGCCATTACGCAATCCAATCTTGTGAATTGGTACTTTCAGCGCGGTGTTGTTGTCCTGGTGCGAAGTGGACGCCTGGAGTGTATTGAGGTGCTGCCGGGACCGGTCCCGATGCTCGACGCGACCCGGGGGAAGCCTGCACTGTCTAATCGACGGCTGTGTTGAGAAGCTGTACGTCCCCGAGATCAGTCGACGATCTCGTTACCTGTCTGGGTTCTGGTGTCGTTCGGCTCTGTCTCGCTTTCCGTGAAACCGCGCTGCCACCGTGGAGCCAATCTCCCTCCGGTGGTCGTGGCGTAAGCACGCGGCTTCGCGTCACGACCACCGCTACGGTCGACAGCCACCGGCCGCCTTCACGGGAAGGAGGTCAGAGCCAGAACCAAGTCACGACGCCACGGCCAGTCGGCCCGACGTCTGACACGTAATGACGGGTGCTGCGTTCTGATGGTCTTCCGTGTTGCTGTCAGGTGTGCGGGGTCGGGGTGTGGCAGGCCAGGGTTTCGAAGGCGAAGGCCGCGGCGTGGTCCGAGGCGAGGGGTTGCCAGTATTTGTCGGCTGATTCGGTTTTGTCGAGCAGGTCGGAAATGCCGCGCACCACGAGGGCGTCGATTCGGTCGTTGAAGTAGGCGCTGCGGAGGAAGCCGTGTCCTTCCATCTCGACGGCGACGGCGTCGCTGCAGTGCCGGTGGACGAACTGGGCGGTGGGCGATCGGGGGTCGGCAATCACGGTGCCGCCCGCTGCGAGGGGCCGGATGATGGCCGCGGGTTCCCGGTCGAGGCCGGTGGTTTGGCGGATGCGGCGTTGCCAGCGCCCATGGCGGGCTACGGCCCTGGCGCGCTGGACCATACGATGCGATGCCGCATGGGTCCTGACCCGGGGCAGGTAGCCCTCGGCGGTGTCCCTGCCGGCGTCGTACTCGTAGATCGTGTCGGCGACGACGACATCGCCGAGTGCGACGTCCTTGCGGCCCCCGCCGACTCCCACGGACAGCACGACCTGCGGTGAGAACACCGAGATCGCCCGCTCCAATGCGATACCGGCGGCGGTGTCGCCGACACCGGTCTCCACGAGTACGACAGTCCACAGCCCTGGCCGCCCAGGAAAGGTGCCGATTTCGTAGAGGGTGCCCCGGACTTCACGCTCGGCCAACGGTTCTGTCAGGTGTCGACGCACTGCGGCGTACTCGACATCGAGTGCGGTGCACACGACCGCCACTCTGGCCGGCCATCCAGATGGCGTCGCGACACGGCCCGCACCTGTGTGTCCCTGATGCTGTGGCGACGTCATCGACATCCCGGCATGGGCCACGGGCTCAAGGTTCTTCGATTGTCGCGTGAGTTCGAGCATGCGGCTGACGGCGGGACTCGGCACGACTTCCAGCGCGACGTCCTGTTCACCAGCTTGGCGTTGTGCGTGCAGCACCACGTTCAGCGCGGAGGAATCGAAGAAGGTCACCCCGGTCAGATCGGCCACCACGCGTCGCGAGCGCTTCTCCGCGATCAGTCCCGCCAATGCCTCCTGCAGTTGCGGGCTGGTCAGCAGATCGAGTTCGCCGGTGACCACCACCCGAGGCTCGGACGCTCCGGTGTCCAGGGTGATACCGAACCCGGGAGAGGAGGCAACAGCGTTGCGGTCCCACAGGGCGGAGGTCACGGGCCTGTATTCGGCTACCGGCATTGTTTCGAGGCGCGCCGCACGCTGATAGAGGTCGGCCAGTCCAGCGGCAGTATCGAACTCCGGCTGCTCTGGGTCGGTGTCATGGGCGCGTTGCATCAGATTGCGGGTGGCGTCTTGCCTCTCGTTCATGGCCTGTCGCCTCCTTGGTCTGTGCGGCGGAGCTGGTCGAGGTGAGGTTTGAGGATGCTGCGTACCCGTTGGATGTGTGTGCGGACGGTCGACTCGGTGATGCTCAGCGCTACAGCGATTTCGTGTGCGTCGAGGTCGTCGAGGAAGAACAGCACCGCGACCGCGCGGCGCCGGGCTGGTTGCCGATCGATCAGCGCGCGCACCGCACTCAGGATGGTCAGCTCGTCGAGGATCTCTTCGTAGCCGGTGTCGACGATCGGCACCTCGGCGTCGTCGTCGAGTTCGGCGCATCGCCCGCGCTGCCGATACGCGTCGACGACCTTGTGGGCGGCGGTCCCGAGCAGGTACTTCCTGTTCTCTGCCTGTGGCAGTCGCTGTCGCATCGGCCAGCACCCCAGCATTGCTAGATACGCTTCTTGCGTGGCATCGTGCGCCAGGTGGGCATCGCCGGCGGCCATCCGGCGAACGGCGTTGAACGTTCTGCCCGCGGTGGCGGCGTAGAACGCCTCGAAGCCTTCGGAGTCGTCGTCGCGGGGATGCATGGCTGTCACACTGCCCGGTGATCGCGGACCTGGAGAAGTTCGACCTCGGATTTAGCGGTTGCGGAGGAGTGGACTGACACCTCGATGACGGCTCCATCCGGTTCCCGGTCAATGACGCGGCCACCCGGACCGACCCCGGCTACGACACGCTCGATACTGGCCCGCCGCAGGTGGTAGCGCCACAGGGTGGTCATTTCGCGCACCGTCACGCCTAACGTCGAGAGCAGGGTGATGGCCAGCAGCGACACGGAATCCATCTTGTCGTCCTCCCAGCAGTCTGTCTGCTGATAGCTCGGAGATGACGCCTGTTCCGTCTACAACCCCGCACGCTCAGGGTGTGCTGGGGGAAGGTTCGCGAGCTCGTGACCCGATACGGTGTTGGTGCCCTTGCCGCCGTGATCTCCGGAGGGCGGAAGGCGTCGGGCGGGCCTCGTTGTTGGCGCTCTCTGAAATCCCCCGCTCGTGCTCTCTGATATTCCCGAGTTGGGCTGTCTTGTCGGCGCGTCGTTTGCGCTGGTCAGCCGCCTTCGGGTGACGGTTCGCGGTGTTGATAGCCGCGGTTCGTCGCTGGAGGCTAGATGCTCTCGCTGGAGGAAGACGTGGAGGCGCAGGTGCTGCGCGATCAAGGCTGGTTGATCTCGGCGATTGCCCGGCATCTCGGGCGTGATCGCAAGACGATCCGCAGCTACCTGTCCGGTGAGCGTCAGCCGGGGCGGCGGAAGCCGTCGGGGCCGGACCCGTTCGAGCCGGTCGTCGCCTACTGCCGTGCCCGGCTCACGGATGATCCGCTGAGGCGGCGCGGAAGCTCGCGGCGCGCATTCCGCGGCGGTCGCCGCAGGCCGCCAGCAGTCTCGGGCTCGCAGGAGACCACAATGGACACTCCGCAAGCGGAAGAAAGCCTTCCGGAAAACGCAGAAATCCATGTCATCGTTTCCGGTGACCTGGAGTCTGGGAGTGCGCCATCAGGGCGATGGCGCTCACGCAACTGGCCGTTGGGCGGCGTGGCTGGCGTTCGGTTTCGGGATTTCACTGTCGTTGTGCGCGAATATCGGTTCGGCTTCGCGGTTGAGCGTGTTCGGTGTGATGGTGGCGGCGTGCCCGCCGCCGGCTCTGTTGCTGGCGGTCGAGCCACTGAACCGCGCCCTGAAACGGCACAGGGCCGAGACTGAGCCTGTGGCTACGGGTCGTGTTTCCGAGACCGGTGACGAGAGTGAAGACCGGCGCAAGTCAAGGGGTGGCCGGTAATCGTGGGACTTCGGCCACGCGAGCGGCGAGGCAGTCACGGGCTCGAACGGGGTGCGGGGTCAAACGCTCCAAGGCCAATGCTCAAGGAGCACCTGGTGTCGAAGGGGTTCTACCCGAGGACACCCGTGGAAACCACGAGGGACGATCTTCCCGCACGCGTTCCGTGAGCGAAGATCGTCCATCGCCTGTGCCCCATGACCGTTGTGCTCGCGGGTGCCGGGGCCTGCCGGTCAGACGGCCACGCGCAGTGTGACGTCGACGTTGCCGCGGATCGCCCTGGAGTACGGGCAGCGCCCGTGGGCGTCCTCGGCCAGCGATTCGGCGTCCTCTTGGGACAGACCGGGAAGCAAGACGGACAACTCGACGTCGAGCAGGAACCCGGCCTCGTCCTGGGCGAGGCTCACCCGTGCGACGACTGTGTCGCCGGACAGCTTGACCTTGCGCTCCCTGGCGACCAGTCGCAACGCGCTGTGGAAGCAGGCCGAGTAGCCCGCGCCGAACAACTGCTCGGGGTTGGTCGCCGTGCCGGAGCCGCCCGCTTCCTTGGGGAGCGCGAGGGCGGTGTCCAGCAGGCCGTCGTGGGAGCGGACCTTGCCGTTGCGGCCGTCACTGCTGGAGGTCACTTCGGTGGTGTACAGGGTTTTCACGGTCACTGTCCTTTCTGGATGGAGTGGGCGAACCAGTCGAGGGTCTTGGCGAGTGCTTCGCGCATGGGGGTGGCGCGGACACCGAAAGTGCTGGTGTAGAGGGAGTCGTCCATGGCGAACGGCTCGGTGTGCCAGTAGAAGAGTTCGCGGTACTCGGCCATGAACTCCTCGTCGTAGGGGCCGAACGGTTCTGGCTCGCGCTGCACCGTGATCTGCGTCGGCTCGCCGGTCAGGTCGCCGATGATGCCGTGGATCTGCCGGGTCGTGTACGGGCCGTCGACGGGCAGGTGCCACAGCTTGCCCAGTGCGCGCTCGTCGGAGCCGAGCACGGCGAGCCCGGCGGCGAGGTCGGGTACGTAGGTGTAGCTCTTCGGCAGGTCGATGTCGCCCAGCCCGAGCCGGGCCTCGCCGGCCAGCGCGGCGGGGAACACCGACACGCCCAGCGAAGACAGCAGAACGCGCGGGCCGAAGAAGTCGGCCGCCATGCCGAGTGCGACGCGGACGTCCCCGCGCTGGTGCGCGGCCAGGTACCGCTCGGTGATCGCGGCGCGCGTCCTGCCCTTGGGGCCCGGCGCGGCGAGCGGCGTCCGCTCGGTCATCGGCACCCCGCCGGTCGGGCCGTACTGGTTGAGCGTCTCGACGGTGACCAGCTTCGCGCCGCTGCGGCCGACGACGTCGAGCAGCGCGTCCTGGATCGCCGGCAGCACCTGCGGCTGCAACTGGTACGGCACGTGCGTGCAGTTGTAGACGACGTCGGCGCCCTCCACGATCTCGGCAAGCTTGACCCGGTCGGTCACGTCGGCGGCGACCCGCACCGAACCGGCGATCTGCTCCCCGCCGCCGGACCGGTTCACCGTGCGTACCCGGTGGCCCCGGGCGACGAGCCGCTCGGCGAGGGTCAGGCCGACCGGTCCGGTGCCGAGGACGACGTGCAGTTCCTGGTTCATCACTACCCCTCCTAGATTGAGTGGTTGATCACTCACACTATGGTTCAAAGAAAGCCGCGCGACGCGGCTGTTCTCACGGTGAAAGCTCAGTGGTGAAAGAGGTCAGTGATGGCGCAGGCCCGCCGAGAGCGTGTTCGCCCACGGCGCGTCGACCTCGGTGGCGCCGATCGCCACCACCAGGTGACACAACGTCCCCCTGGCCATGAAGTGCTGGACCGCGTCGGCGTCCGCGCCGGAAACGCTGCGCACGTACTCGACGGTCCTGGCGTAGCTGCGCTGCACCACCTCGCGCACTGCGGGCTCGGAAGCCGCGGCCGCCTGGGCGTGCACCTGGACCAGCATTAAGTCCTTGTCGGCGATGAGTCGGGCGTATTCGTCGCCCATCGCCATCAGCACCTCGTGTGGCTCGCTGCCGCGCGCCTTGGCCGCCCCCCTGGCGAAGCTGTCCCGCACGAGGTCGAAGCAGTGCTCGACGACCGCGACGAACAACGCCTCCTTGTTGGGGAACAGACGGTAGACATAGGCCTGCGAGATCCCCGCCCGCTTCGCCACCTCGGTGGTATTGGTGCCGTAGTAGCCACGGGCCGCGAAGCTGCTGACCGCGGTGCTCAGCACCACTTCCCTGCGTTCCTCCGCGGTGCTGAGCACCCGTCCCGTCGCTGCCATATGAGTAATAAACCACTCACACTTTCCGGTGTCAACCCCCTCGACGCTTCCCGTCAGGCCGCCCAATCCGCGCATCCGGGCGACGCCGCGGCGGCAGCACACCGGGCCGACGCGATCGTGTCGGTCGGCGGGGGCTCGACCACGGGACGAGATCCGCGGGTGCTGCCCGCCGCGATCGTCTACGACCCGTCGGTGATGCTCACGCTACCGGTGGAAATGAGCGTGGCGTCCGGGCTGAACGCGCTCGCGCACCGTGTGGACAGTCTCTGGGCGCCAAATGCCGATGCGATCAACGCGGCGCTGGCGGTCGAGGGGGTGCGGGCGCTCATCATCGGGCTTCCCGAGGTGGTGCGTGATCCGTCCGGTTTGGACGGTCGCGAGCATGCCCTGTACGGCGCTTACCTGGCGGCGGTGGCGTTCGCCTCGGCCGGGGGCTGAACAGCACCGCCTGGATCGGCCCGAGCCGCTCGCGCAGCCCACCCAGCGCCGCTGCGAGCGGCTGCGTGTCGACGGCGTCGGCGTCCTCCGCTTCAACTTCGAGACCTTCGCACTCGCCGGACCCGGGGGCCACGTGCTGTATGTGTACTTCCCCGAGCCCGGCGGCAAAGACGACGAAGCACTGCGCGGACTCGCCTGACCGGCACCGGCGGACCAGTCCGGTCACCGACGCGCCGCCTGCTGATCGTTCTGGAACGCAGTGTTCATGCTGCGAGGGCGATACTTTGGCGATAGCTCATGCGGGTTTCGTGGGGTTTTCGGTATCCGAGTGTCGAATGTAGACGGTCGTCGCCGTAAACCGCTTCCGGTCAGCACTCTCCACTCGGGTGGCTTAGCAGGGTCGGGCGCTTACGGTGTATTCGGCGCCGATTTTCGTGTCGTGGATCTGCACGTTGATCGGCCCCCGGTAGAAGTAGTCGCCGGTGTAGGGGCTGTGTTCCCTGGCGCAGTAGCCCTTGCCGACCCAGAAGCCGTCGACGTCGCGGCGGTACTTGTACGAGTGGTCTCCCGGCGCGAGCAGGCCCTGGTGGTGGTCGACGGTCGGTGTGCGGTCGATCTCGTCGGTCCACGTGTTGATGACACCGATCGCCACGTTGCCGGTGTTCCAGAGCTGGCCGCACATCAGCCCGACGCCAGGGACATCGTGGCATTCGTCGGCGGCGGCTTCCGGGGCCGTCGCCACGCCTACCCCGGCGGCGCAGCACAGAATGGCTGCGAGCCCGGTGACCCGGCGCCGGACGGACTTTCCACGAGCTCCTGGCACTGTGGTGTAAGAAGTTTCTTGAGTCATGACACCGAAGGTAGGACTGAGGCCACGGGACCCCTCCCTGCCGGAAGCGCTCCCCACCTATCCCTCCCTCACTCGGACCCGTGGCGCCGCACAGGGATTCCGAGGAGACGAGGCTGAATCCGTGCCGGTGCGGGAGGTTCTCGAAGTGCGTGTCTGGACTGTTGGCACACGAACTGTCGCAAAAGGACCGTTGGAGCAGGCTTCATGTGGTGTTTGCTGCTCGGCGTTTCCTGCTGGTGTGGGTGCGGTCGGTGGTCCAGGCGAGCGCGGCGATGACGGGGAAGGCTGCCGCGGTGAGGGTGACCGCCTGCCAGTTGCCCCAGTGGTAGGCAAGGGCGCCGAGTTGGGAGCCGATGGCGCCGCCGATGAAGAAGGTGGCGATGTAGACGCTGGTGATCCGGGCGCGGGCGTCTGCGTCGAGTTGGTAGATGGTGTGCTGTCCGAAGATCAGGGAGCACTGCACGGCGCAGTCGAGGAGGATTGCGGCGGCGGCGAGAACGAGGATCTGGTGGGCGGCCAGGCCGGCCCAGACGAGGGTAGCGGCGGCGAGCAGGCAGGTCACGGGGGTGAGCCGGTGAGCGAGCCCTCGGTCGGCGAGGCGGCCCGCGAGTGGGGCGACGAGCGCGCCGGCGGCGCCGACGAAAGCGAACAGGCCGACCTGGAGCTGGGAGTAGTTGTACGGCGCGTCGGCCAGGACGTAGGAGATGGTCGTCCAGAACGCGCTGAAGGCGGCGAACATGCAGGCGTGGTAGAAGGACCGGCGGCGCAGCTGCGGGTGCATGCGGACCAGACGGGCCGTGGAACGCAGCAGCGCGGTGTAGGAGTGGGTGCTGGTGGGGGCCCGGTGGGGCAGCGCGCGGCGCAGGACGAGGGCCAGGATCGCCATCAGGGCGGCGGAGACCAGGTAGACGGCGCGCCAGCCTGCGACGTCCGCGAGCAGGCTGCCGACGGTGCGGGAGAGCAGGATCCCGGCGAGCAGTCCGCTCATGACCTTGCCCACCACGGCGCCGCGCAGGTGATCGGGGGCGAGGTCGGCGGCGTAGGGGACGAGCACCTGTGCGACGACGGAGGTGGCACCCGCGACGAGCGCGGCGATGAGCAGGACGGTGAAGGTGGGGGCGAGGCCGCCGGTGGCCATGGCCAGGGCCGTGACGGTGAGCAGGACGGAGACCAGGCGGGAGTTCTCGATGCGGTCGCCGAGGGGGACCAGGAACACCATGCCGGCGGCGTAGCCGAGCTGGGTCAGGGTGATCAGCAGGCCGGCGGTCGAGTCCTGGAGCTGGAAGGTCCGGCGCAGCATCTCCAGGAGCGGCTGGGCGTAGTAGAGGTTGGCCACGGTCAGCCCGCAGGAAGTGGCCAGGAGGACGACCAGCCAGCGGGGCAGGGCTCGCTGTCGCGCATTCGGCCCCGGTGTGGCACGGGCGGCTGAGGGCACGGGCATGGTCTATCTCCGGATACGGACGCGGGGAGAGGCGAAAGCCGAGTCAGCTCGACAGGCCGGCCAGTATGGAATCAGGATTCAACATTGAACTACGATTCAATATAGAACGCGACGAGTACGATGTCAACCATGAAGAATCCGGGCGACCCGCTGCCTCAGGGGATCGAAATCGGTGCGCTGTCCAGGATCATCCGGCAACACTTCGCCGACCGGATCGAGCAGGTCATCGACCCTCTGGGGCTCACACTCGGGCAGTGGACGGTGCTGCGGGAGCTGAAGCGGACACCCGGCGCCTCCGCCTCGGAGCTCGCGCGCGCCGCGGTCCACACGCCGCAGGCCGTCAGCCGTCTCATCCGGACCCTGCAGGAGGAGGGACTGGTGGAGCGCTCCCCGGCCCGGGGCCGGGTGGTGGACAACCATCTCACGGCCAAGGGGCACAAGCTGATGGATGAGACCTTCAGCCAGATCGAGGCCCGGCTGGCTCCGGCGCTGGAGAAGTTCGGCAGGGCCAACACCGAGGAGTTCCGCCGTCTGTCTCATCTCCTCATCAAAGCTCTGGAGGACCCGGCCTGAGCCAGATGCCCGGGAACCAGGGCCGAGCGGGGTGAGCTGCTGCGCCAGGAGCCGGGAGAGATCACGGCGGAACAGCGCCAGGTGTCCATGCTCTGATCTCGCCCTTGGATCGACGAAGGCGATGGCGGTGGCGGTCCGGGAAGCGAGCTGCCCTGGCAATTCTAGTTCGTCGTGGCCACGGCTGGCGCAGCGCCAACCGAGTGCGCCCGCACGTCACCAACTATCTCTTCCAGCCAGGTGGGAAAGCCTGCCCCTCAAGGACGGCTCGACGGTTCTGTGTGCAGAGGCCAGATGGTGATGGTCCATTCCTCGAGTCCGTCGGGGTTCGGATCATCAACGGGGGGAACGAAGGTCGCGGGTGAGACCAGCAGGCGTCGCATGACGTGCGCGTGGCAGGTACCGAGGTAAGGCGGTTCGATGTGGGTGTCTGGCATGACTTCGTCGGGATTTTCGAACTGGAGACCACCAGCCTGCAGGATGAACACGCCGTCAGTTGTCCGTACCGAGGGATCGTCGGCCCCGGTGTTCTTTGCTTCCAGTGACTCGGGCAGGAATTCGACGGTGACTAGGGTTCGGTGTGACTGGAAAACACTGTTGAACGTGATGCCGTTGTCTCCGAATCCGCAGAGAGCGTCCGTAGGATACAAGTCGGCGACCAGGTCGTTAGGATGGCGCGAACCGACAAGGTTGACATTGGCAGATGGGCAGCATGAACCATGTTCTTCTTCGCGTCAACTTTCCCCTCGCAAAAACCGAACCACGGCTCCGGGACCCCGAACCATGGTCGCGACCTACGTACACACGCGTGGGACCGCCTAGTCGTATAAGCGCTGAACAACGACAGCGGCGTCCGGGGGACCTCATTCTTCCTGTGGTCCCCGCACGTGCTGAATTGACAAGCAAGAGCATTACCAAGTTGAGGTGATCGCACCAGTGTTGATTACGGGGTAATTCCAGGAAACAGTGCGCCGAGGATGTGTACCGCGGGATGTCGAGCAGCGTGGGGAGAACATGTTTCGGCGTGTGCGTGAACGGGGCCAGTCAGCCATGTCGGCTGGCTCGGCGCGTTTCCGGCTGTAAAGGGGGCGGATGTCGATCAGCCGGCGCGAGCCTGGCCACGACGCGCTCAGCCCTGGCGGTCGTCGAGTGGTTCGGCGTCCAGCAGGACGAAGAGAATCGTGCAGGGCTTGTCGGAGCGATTGTCCCAGGCGTGGTTGGTGCCCCGCTGGACCAGCACGTCACCGGCGCGCATGAGTGTCTCGTCCTTGTCCAGGACGCTGTACACCTCGCCGTCGATGACGTAGGCGTAGTCGAGTGAATCGGTGCGATGGACGTAGGGAGCCGCACCCGATCCGCGCGGCGGGAACTCGACCACGCGGAGCAAACTGCCCCGGGCCGGCGGCGGAAGCGGCGTCCCGGGTGCGACCGGATCGCGGTAGGGGTCCGCGTTGCCGGGTCTTCCCTCGTGCCGCCACAGATTGGTCACGGTGGCACCGGCGGTCACCTCGACGTGCGGGCATTCGCGGTCCTCGGCGACCGCCGATCGCCTGTCGCCGTCATGACCGGTGACGATTCTGCGGAATGCCCGCATTGTCAGGCCTCCGTCCCTTTCCGCTGCCAGAGAATGTGACTGCCAAGCGATTCGCCGCCGATCTTCATCGGCGGGGTGTCGAGTTTCAGCGTGTCCTCGTCCTCGAAGACGCACGTTCTGGTGAGGTCGGTGCCGACGAAATTCGGGAATGTCGCGATCTGCACGTGATGGACCACCGTCGCTGTCGGCTCGTCGACCTCGTAGGTACCGGCGTACGAGATGATCGAACGGTACGCTTCGGCTCGTTCCTCTTGCGTGCCACCGTCGAGCGACCCGTCGGCGAAGGGTGCTCGCTTGCCGAGCATGAGATTGGCGCTCATCGTTCCCTCTTCGGTGTAAATGAGCAGCCCGGTGCAGGCCACGACCGGGCCAAGGGGTGGATCGAGCGTTTCCCCGTCGCGGAAAACCTTCCAGTCAATCATCCGCCAACTGCCGAAAAGACGAGCGCGGACCGAGGTCATCACTGGTTCCCCTTTCATTTCGTCCGCCCGGTCACATCGGCGGCGCGATGAACAGGCCGCGATCGACGTCGTTGTGCGAGCGGGCGGCGATGAACTCGTCCATCTCGTTCGCGGTGCCCCACTGGTCGGCGTTGGCGGGATCGGTCAGGTCGTAGATGTGCGGGTGCCAGGTGTCCTCGTCGATCACCTCGAGCTCGGTCGTGTACTCGACGGTGTTGCCGGCCCGGTCCAGGTAGTAGCTGAACGAGTTGTCCCCGGCACGGTGCCGTCCGGGGCCCCAGAGGCGCTCGAAACCGAGACGGTTCATCCGCCCGGTGCCACGCATGAACTCGTCAACGCCGCGCATCTCGAACGAGGCGTGGTGGAACGCGGCATGCGGACCACGCACGAAGCCGAAGCTGTGGTGGAAGGTGTTGCAGCGCAGGAACCACATGATCTCGCGGTCGCCGACGCGCATCGTGTCGGACAGCCGGAAACCCAGGTGGTCGATGTACCAGCGGACGGTCGCTTCCGGGGTGGGCGTGTTCATCAGCACGTGGGAAAGCCGTACCGGGATGGACTCGCGCGCCTCGATCTTGCGGTGTGCCCGGACCGCGACGTCCGCGGAGACCTCGACCACCCGGCCTTCGTTGTCGAAGAACCGGACGCCGTAGCCGCCGCCCGGGGTGTCCAGCACACGGGGTTCGTGGACCAGCGTCACTCCTTGACCGATCAGTTGCTCGGTCAGGCTGTCCACATCGGACGGGCCGGCGGAGCCGAACGCGATGAGGTCGGTGCGTTTCCGCTCGTCCTTGCGCAGCCGGACGACATACAGCTCCGGTGAGCCCTCGGCGGCGAGGAACGACACTCCCGAGTCGTCGGTGGTCTCCGTCAGCCCCCACGTGTCCCGGTAGAAGGTGCGCTGCTCAGCGAAGTTCGGCATCGCGATGTCGACGTGCCGCAGGTGCGTGATCAAACCGGTGGTGTGCATGTCAGTTCCCTTCGGTGGCCGGGTGGCCGAGCCGGTCGGTCAGCCAGTCGACGATGGTGGGCAGGACGGGGCCGGAGCCCATGTGCCCGCCGGGAAAGAGCCGTGCGGTCTTCGGGTCGCCGTGCTCGAGGGCGAGGTGGATGTCGGCGGAGCAGTTCTGCTGGTCGTCCTTTCCGTTGACCAGTAACAGCGGGCACGACTTCCGGTCCAGAATTCCCTGGTCCAGCAAGGAAAGTTCCGGGCAGTGCGCGACGTAGTCCTCGTAGGTGCGGCCACCGAAGATGCGAGCGCGGGCGGGCATGAGATCCATCAGATAGGATGAGGCGTTCCGGGACTTCTCCTGCCATTCGGGCTGGAACGTCAGGTGCACGCCGCCACCCCAGTTGACCGCGGCGGTGAGCTGTTCGCGGTGCGTGTGCGCCAGTTTCATCGCCCAGTACCCGCCGAACGACAACCCCAGCGCCGCGACCCGGTCCGCGTCGAGATCGTCCCGGGTCCGCAGCCACGCGAACACCGGATCCCACTGGCGTTCCGCGTCCGGGCCGGCCGGCACCGGCGACTGCCCGACTCCCGGCTTGTCGATGTGCACCGTGGCGAAACCCCGTTCGCGCAGTAGCCGGCCGCGGGCGTAGCTTTCCTCCTTCCACACGTCGATTCCGCCCCACATCAGCACGACCGGTGGCCTGTCCACAGTGGAACCGGGCGGCCGGGCCACCAGGAACGAGACGGAGTCGCCTTCGCCCGCGCGGCCGTCGAACGGCACGCTGACCCGCTCGACCGGCGTGTTCTCCAGTTCGCACACCCGCGCGAAATACTTCCGGGCCAGCTCGTACGCGGCCAGTTTGGCAGGGTGAATGGGCGACGGATACCGCCCGAGGAACGCGAATTGGTAGGCCTGCCACCAGTTTTCCAGCGCGTCGCCGCGGTCGCCGTCGGCCTCGGCCCGCTCGGCCGACGCCGCGAACTCCGCCGCACCACCGAGCCAGTGCTCCGCCCACCGGACCGGGTCGACGCCGGGCAGCGTTTCGATATACCGCGCTGCGGCGTCCTGGCCGATGGCGTTGAACGGGTTGCGCCGCTGCGCAAGATGCGTGCGCAACCACGACTTCGCCTCGGGCAGGGACGGGGCGGTGTTGTCGGACAAGTGAACCTCCTGTGTCACGCCGGCTGCGCCATCCGCTGGTGGCACGCCTCGATGAGGGGATATGAATCGCGATGCCGTTGCTCCTGCTCGAGCCGGGCGATCGCGACCGAGGTCTTCACCAGGACCGAGCACCGTTCCCGGCGGCGGTCGGTGAACGCCTCGAGGGCCTTCCAAATGTCCTCGTACCGGTCCAGTTCCTGGGCCAGGACAAGGCCGTCCTCGATGGCGAGCGCGGCCCCGCTGGCCATTTGCGGCGAGGGCGCGTGCGCGGCGTCGCCGAGGACGACGCTGGCTCCGTCGGACCACGGGGCGTCGACGAGCGCGGTCTGCACCGGCCGCCGGATCACCGAATCGGACCGCGCGACCTCGGGCCGGATCTCCGCTATCCGGCCGGTGAACGGCGCGAGCAGATCGCCCATGCGCGCGGCGAGTTCGGCGTCCGGCAGTACGTCCGGCCGGACGCCGTTCTCGGTGAGGAAGACGTAGGCCTGGCTCGGGGAGATCGGCACGACTCCGGTCTGGTGGCCGTCGCCGGCGAAGGTGTGAATGCTCGTGGCCCAGCCGGGCCGCGGCACGAGGGCCCGCCACACCATCTGGCCGTGATACCGGATCGGGGTGGGCCGGCCGATGAGGTCCCGGACGGTGGAGCGGATGCCGTCGGCGCCCACGAGCAGGTCGACGGTGCGGACCGTTCCGTCGGTCAGCTCGGCACGTGCCCGCCCGTCCCGCTGGGCCAGCCGGGAAATGCCGAGTTCGTAGTGAATTCGCGTGCCGAGCCGCAGCGCCTCGGCACGCAGGATCCGGTGCAGCTCCGGGCGCGCGATGCCGGCCATGGCCGGGCGATCGTCGCCGATCAGGTGCGGGAGCTCGATCGGGGTCGTCACCCCGTTCGCGTCCACGTTGGTGATCACGCTCATGCCGTATCCGGCGGCAAGGCAGTGATCGGCGAGGCCGAGACCGTCGAGCGCCCGCAGCGACGGGCCGGTCAGGCTCAACCCCCACCCGGCGGTCGCGCCCTCCGAGCCGGTTTCGACGACCTCGACACTCCACCCCCGCCGCGCCAGGGCGCTCGCCGTGGTCAACCCCGCGATGCCGGCACCGACGATCAACGCCGAACGGGTGCCGTCACTGTTCTCCATAGGACCTCCATGCCGATGTGCTCGACCAAACTAGGTCCGCGGGCCCGGCTTTCCCGTCCGTTTCCGGCGGCCGTTGTCCAGTTCCGGCAACGTTTTCCTGGCCGCCGGAATCGGATAGGCGTCTCCGGAACCGGACACAGATCCCGCCGCCACCGGCTTAGCGTGGCCACAGCCGCTATTAGCGGCGGCGCAGATCCTTGGGAGGCAACGATGCCCCAGCCAGACGACGACCTGCCCTACGACGTCGTGCAAATCGGTTACGGCCCGGTCGGCCAGACCATGGCGGCCCTGCTCGGACAGTGCGGCCACCGGGTCGCCGTGTTCGAACGCTGGCCCGGGCTGTACGGCAGGGCCCGCGCCGGCCACGTCGATCACGAGATCATGCGGATCTTCCAGTCCCTCGGGATCGCCGAGCGGATCGAGCGGGACATGGTCCGGGCCACCAAGTACGTGTTCCGCAACGGGCGCGGCGAGACCCTGCTGACCTTCGACTGGGATGCCGACGGCATCTCCGGCTGGCCGTCGGACTACATCATGTATCAGCCGTCGATCGAGGACGCGCTCGACGCGGCCGTGCGGGCCCAGCCGACCGTCTCGGTGCACCAGGGCTGGGAGGCCACCGCGCTCACCCGGCACGAGGACCACGTCGAAGTCACGTTGCGTGAGATCACCACCTCGCCGGACGGCGAGAAGATCGTCGGCGCGCGGACCCGGACGGTGCGCGGCCGGTACCTGGTGGGCGCCGACGGCGCGAACAGCTTCATCCGCGACCGGCTCGGCATCACGCAGACCGACTTCGGGTTCCGGGAGACCTGGTTCGTCTGCGATCTCGAACCGAAGGTCCCGCTGGACTTCGGATTCGACAACGGGCAGGTGTGCGATCCGGCCCGACCGCACTGCCTGTTCCAGCTCGGCACCCGGCACCGCCGGTTCGAATTCGCGCTGCTGCCCGGCGAGGATCCGGAACGCTTCGGCGACCCCGGCGTGGCCTGGGCCCTGCTCGCGCCCTACGCCGTGACCCCGGACAAAGCCGAGCTCGTCCGGCACGCGGTCTACACCTTCCAGGCCAAGCTCGCCGACCGGTGGCGCGACGAACGGATCCTGCTGATCGGCGACGCCGCGCACGTCATGCCGCCGTTCATGGGACAGGGCATGTGCTCCGGCATCCGCGACGCCAAGGCACTGGCCTGGCGGCTCGATCTGGTGCTGCGCGGCGTCGCCGAGGACACCCTCCTGGACAGTTACCAGATCGAGCGGGCGCCCCACGTGGAGACGCTGATCCGGATGTCCATCGAGGCGGGCCGGGTATCCTGCACGTTCGATCCGGAGATCGCCGAGGCCAGAGACGCGGCGTTCCGCCGCGGCGAAGTGCCGCCCCCGCCGCCCTTCCCGCACCTTCTCGACGGGCTGCTCGACACCGGAGCCGAAGGCAGGGCGGCCGACGTCGTCGGCAGGCTCGCCCCACAGGGCCGCGTGCAGACCGGCGGGGAGACCGGACGGTTCGACGACATGCTCGGCAGCGGGTGGACCCTGTTGCTCGCCCACGGCACGGACTGCGGCCTCACCGCGGGCCACCGCGCGGTGCTCGACAGGCTCGGCGTCCGGGTGGTCGCCCTCGGCGAGGACACCATCGACATCGACGGCTACTACACCGGTTACTTCGCCGGGACCGGCCTCTCGATGATCCTCTACCGCCCTGACTTCGCCATCTTCAGTGCCGCGCAGGACAGCAGTGGGATGGGCCGCGTCGTCGACGCGCTCGACCGGGCGATCGGCACACCGATGCGGATCGCGGCCGTTTCGTGACTCCGAGCGGGAAAGCGGCGGAGGCGCACAAACGGGCGATGCCGGTGCAGCGGCTCGTCGGCAACGGCATGGATTTCGCCGATGTCACCGAGCTCTACCGGCTCGTCGGCACCGGCCGCCCGTGGGACGAGGCGGCCGAGGAACTCGGCGACCGGAACCTGGCCCGCGCGGATGCCGCGCTCGCCGAGGGACACACCGCGACCGCACACGACTGGTATCTGTTCGCCTCGGCCTGTTTCCGGGCCGGGCAGGTCCCGCTCGCCGACACCGAGCCACGCAAACGGGCGCTCTACCGCAAGCTGATCACCGCCTTCGGCGCCGCGGGCGCGTTGACCGAGCCGATCGCCGAGCACCGGGACATCGACACCCCGGCCGGGATCGTGTCCGGCTGGCTGCTGCGCCCGGCCGGGGTGGAGGCGCCACCCACCGTGATGATCATCGGCGGCTTCGACGGATGGCGGGAGGAGTACCACGTCGGCGCCACCTACCTGCTCGACCGCGGGATCGCCGCGTTCCTCGCCGACGGCCCCGGGCAGGGCGAGAGCAGGCTGTTCCACGGCAGCACGATGACCCCGGAGGTGGACAAGGCGTTCGAGACGGTCGCGCGGACCCTGCGGGCGGACGACCGGCTCGGCGACCGGGTGGGGATCTGGGGGAACAGCATGGGCGGGTTCCTCGCCGCGCTGGCGGCGAGCGCGGGCGAGGGTTTCGCGGCCTGCTGCGTCAACGGCGGCACCGTGCGTCCCGCCGAGATCCTGGACCGCTTTCCCCGATTCATCGCGAAGGTGCGGCCACTGCTCGGTATCGACGATCCGGAGCAGGCCCGGTCCACATTGGAGGGTTACCGGCTCGCCCCTGCGCGCCTTGCCCTCCTGCGGATCCCGTTGCTGGTCCTGCACGGCACACCGGACCGGGTGTTCCTGATCGAGAACGCCCGCGCACTGTTCGACGGCGCCGGATCGCCCGACAAGCACTGGGCCGAGTGGCCCGACGGCGATCACTGCGTCTACAACCATTCGCACGCCAAGCACGTGCTGGTCGCGGACTGGTTCGCCGACCGGCTCCACGCCCCGGGCAGTGTTCCGCCACCTCGATCGATGACATGATCGTCCTGCCCGCCAGGGAGCGTGATTCGTACTTCGTCAATCTGGAGGTGACGAATCGGATCGTGCTGTACGGGTGGCAGACCGGGCAGTCGAAACCCAAGACTCCGTCGTCGGAGGGATTGTGGCGCTCGACCCGGACACGGTGCTGGTGCTACGTAGTCACATCGCGTGTCAGGACGCGGCCAGGGAGGAACTCGGGGACGCGTGAGTCGACACGGATTTGTTGTTCACGATGCCGGATGGCAGCCCGCTGCATCCGGCGGACGTGAGTGACGAGTTCGCGAGGTTGATCCGGCTCGCGGGGTTGCCGCCGATCACGTTGCACGGGTTGCGGCACGGTGCCGCGACGATCGCCCTTGCGGCGGGAGTGGATACGAAGGTGGTGCAGCACAGGCTGAGGCATTCGTCGATCACGGTGACCATGGACCTCTACACCAACGTGCTGGAAGAGGTCGCGGCCGACGCGGCGCGGAAGCTTGTGGCGCGCATTCCCGCGGCGGTCGCTGCAGTCCGCCAGCAGTCTCGGGCTCGTCTCGGGCTCGCAGGAGACCACAGTGGACAGTCCACAAGCGGAAGAAAAGCTTCCGGAAAGCACAAAACCCCAGATCATCGTTTCCGATAACCTGGGGAGTGCGGGTGCGCCATCAGGGACTCGAACCCCGAACCCGCTGGTTAAGAGCCAGCTGCTCTGCCAATTGAGCTAATGGCGCTTGTGTGTCTCGCCGCTTCGGTTTCCCTCGGCGACGTGGAAAAGATTAGCACGGCTCCGGAGGGGGGTTTCGCGGGGGGTCCCTTGGGAGGAGTTACCCGATCTTGGCCCCAAGTTGTGCCCGGTCAGGCAGACTGTGGCGGGACATCGGCGGCGAAACGGGCGGGGTGTGATGGTGCGGCGGCGGGTGCTGGGACTGGTTGCGGTGGGGGTGATCGGGTTCACGACGGCGTGCAGTGCGACGCCTTCGGGTGAGCCCGTGGCGTCGAACGTGGCGGCGCCGAGCAGCGCGCCGGTGCTGAAACCCGCCTCGGTGAGCGTCACCCCGGCGGACGGCGCGAACGGCGTCGCGCCGGGGGAGCCGGTCACGGTTTCGGTGACGGACGGCAAGGTCGGCGAGGTCAAGCTGACCGGCGCCGACGGGCGGCAGGTGGCGGGCAAGGCCAAGCCGGACGGCTCGGGCTGGGAGTCGGCCGAGCCGCTGGGGTACGGCAAGAAGTACACGCTCGCGGTGGCGGCGACGGGGACGGACGGGAAGCCGGTCACCTCGCAGCAGTCGTTCACCACGGCGAAGCCGGCGCGGCAGCTCGCGGTGTCGGTGAACGTGCAGGACGGGGACACGGTCGGCGTCGGTATGCCGGTGATCTTCACCTTCACCGGGAACGTGCCGGACCGGGCCGCGGCGGAGCGTGCGATCAAGGTCACGGCCGAGCCCGCGACGGAGGGCGCGTTCCGCTGGTTCGGCGACAAGCAGCTGGTCTGGCGGCCGAAGGAGTACTGGAAGAGCGGGACGAAGGTCTCGGTGAACGCCGCGATCTACGGCAAGGATCTGGGCAAGGGCACCTACGGCCAGGAGGACAAGCAGTTCGGCGTCAAGATCGGTGACAAGGTGGTCGCGGTGGCCGACGGGCAGACGCACCAGATGACGGTCTCGGTGAACGACAAGGAGGTGAAGACGGTCCCGGTCTCGCTGGGCAAGCCGGGGCACACGACGCCGGCCGGCACCTACACGGTGATGAGCGAGCACGTCGGCTTCACCATGGATTCGGGCACCTACGGCGTTCCCGCGGACAGTCCCGGCGGCTACAAGACCTATGTGCAGTACGCGATCCGCATGTCCTACAGCGGCATCTTCTACCACTCGGCCCCGTGGTCCGTCGGCGATCAGGGCAAGCGCAACGTGAGCCACGGCTGCATCAACCTCTCGACCGAGAACACCAAGTGGCTGATGGACCTCTCGAACCCCGGCGACCTCATCACCGTCCAAAACTCCGGCGGCCCCGCCCTAGAACCCACCGACGGCTGGTCCTACTGGCAACTCCCCTGGGACCAATGGAAAACCCCCAGCAACTAACCCCCGGGCCGGTAGGGACCCGCCTCCCTACCGGCCCACCACAAAGGTGAGCGGGCAACGAAACGTCACCACACGGGATGGGGGTCCGGGGGACACCCCCGGCTGGGGGTCTGGGGGTTTGACCCCCAGAAAAAATGGCGAAACCCCAGCCAAGGGAGGGCCAGTAACGGCCCGAACAGGCTGGGGTGATGGGGTGAGCGACGGGTTTCGAACCCGCGACCTCCTGGACCACAACCAGGTGCTCTACCAGCTGAGCTACGCCCACCATCGCCGAGGTTTCTCTTGCGATCAACCGGCGAGAGCAATCGTAGCGTGCCCTCGCGCGGGGTTTTCTCCGGGGGTGGGCGGGGTCAGTGGGGGTGGCGTTCCTGCACTTCGGCGGCCATGGCTTTGGCCTGTTCGGTGCTGGGGCCGGGCTGGGGGACGAAAGCGGCGGCGCGGTAGTAGTCGAGCTCGCCGATGGATTCCTTGATGTCGGCCAGCGCGCGGTGGGCGAGGCCCTTCTCGGGCTTGGCGTAGTAGACGCGGGGGTACCAGCGCCGGACGAGTTCCTTGACCGACGAGACGTCGACCATGCGGTAGTGCAGGTGCGCGTCGAGGGCGGGCATGTCGCGGGAGATGAAGCCGCGGTCGGTGGCGATGGAGTTGCCTGCCAGCGGTGCGGTGCCGGGCTCGGGGACGTGCTCGCGGATGTAGGCGAGGACGCGCTGCTCGGCCTCGGCGAGGCTGACGGTGGAGCGGCGGACTTCCTCGGTGAGCCCGGAGTGCGCGTGCATCTCGCGGACGATCTCGGGCATTCCGTCGAGTTTGTCCTCACCCGCGTGGATGACGATGTCGACGCCTTCGCCGAGGACGTTGAGCTCGGCGTCGGTCACCAGAGCGGCGATTTCGATCAACGCGTCCTTGCCGAGGTCGAGCCCCGTCATCTCGCAGTCGATCCAGACTAGATGGTCGGTCACCGGCAAACCCTAACCCGACACGGGGAGCCGAGCTGGCTCACCTGCGTATCCGGCGCGTTACGCTCTGCGTGACCGGAAGCGGATGTGGTGTCGGACACAGAGTCGGGAGCAGTGGTGGTCGAGCAGGGGTCGGGGCCCGCGAGCGAGATCGCGAAGGGCTATGTCAGTGAGGGCGCCGCGGTCGAGCTGGGCGCGGTGGTCATCGACGGTCAGGCGGAGGCGGCCGCGGCGGTGCGGCTGCCGCTGGCGACGTTGAACCGGCACGGCCTGGTCGCGGGTGCGACGGGGACGGGCAAGACGAAGACGTTGCAGCTGGTCTCGGAGCAGCTTTCGGCGGCCGGGGTGCCGGTGGTGCTGGCGGACGTCAAGGGTGACCTGTCCGGGCTGGCGGCGCCTGGCGAGGCGAACGACAAGCTCACGAAGCGGGCTCGGGAGCTCGGGGACGACTGGGCGCCGACCGGATTCCCGGTGCAGTTCCTCTCACTGGGCACAGGCGGGAAGGGTGCCCCGGTCCGCGCGACGATCACGAGTTTCGGGCCGGTGCTGCTGGCGAAGGTGCTGGGGCTGAACGAAACGCAGGAGTCGACGCTGGGGCTGATCTTCCACTGGGCCGACCAGCGTGGCCTGGCGTTGCTGGACACCAAGGACCTGCGCGCGGTGATCACGCATCTGACGAGCGACGAGGGCAAGGAGGACCTCAAGGGCATCGGCGGGGTGTCGGCCGCGACGGCCGGGGTGATCCTGCGCGCACTGTCCAATCTGGAGGCTCAGGGCGGCGAGGACTTCTTCGGCGAGCCGGAGCTGGACGTGCGCGATCTGATGCGCCAGGCGGACGGCAAGGGCGTCGTGACGCTGCTGGAGCTGGACAACCTCCAGTCGAAACCCGCGTTGTTCTCGACGTTCCTGATGTGGCTGCTGGCGGAGCTGTTCGAGGTGCTGCCGGAGGAGGGCGACCTCGACAAGCCGAAGCTCGTCTTCTTCTTCGACGAGGCACATCTGCTCTTCAACGACGCGTCGAAGGCGTTCCTGGAGCGGATCGAGCAGACGGTGAAGCTGATCCGTTCGAAGGGTGTCGGCGTGTTCTTCTGCACGCAGCTGCCGACGGACATCCCGAACAACGTCCTCTCGCAGCTGGGCGCGCGGATCCAGCACGCGCTGCGGGCGTTCACCCCGGACGACCAGAAGGCGCTTTCCCGGACGGTCAAGACCTACCCCAAGACCGAGTACTACGAGCTGGACAAGGCGCTGACGTCGCTGGGGATCGGCGAAGCGATCGTGACCGTGCTGTCCGAGCTGGGAGCGCCGACGCCCGTGGCGTGGACACGCCTGCGGCCGCCGCGGTCGAAGATGGGCTCGATCGGCGACGAGGCCGTCGCGGCCGCGGTCCAGTCATCGGACCTGCACGGCAAGTACGCGGAGACCATCGACCGCGAGTCGGCCTACGAGATCCTCCAGGCCAGGGTGGCCCCACCTGCTGACGACCAGGCGCCGCAGGACGCGCCGCCGCCCGCTCCCGAACCGGCGCCGAAGAAGGAGGAGCCGGGGTTCATCGAGCAGACGATGAGCAATCCGGCGGTGAAGTCGTTCCTGCGGTCCGCCGCCAACACGCTCGGCCGGGAGATCACGCGCGGGCTGTTCGGGAACCGGCGGCGCTGAAAACCTGACAGAAGATGGCAGGTAAGGGCGGCAAGCTGTGCTGGTCCACTGAGGAACGACAGACGGGATCGACGTCATGACCAGCACCGCCACCGCCTCGTTCGTGCTCGACAGTTGGGAGCCGCAGGCCGAAGACGAGACGGCGGGGACGCAGTTCGCGCGGGTCGCGATCGCCAAGACGTTCACCGGGGACGTCGAGGGCACCAGCACCGTCGAGATGCTCACGGCGGTGAACGAGACCTCGCGGGCGTACGTGGCCTTCGAGCGCTTCGCGGGAGCGGTCGGCGGTCGCAAGGGGACGTTCGTGCTGCGGCACACGGCCGGTGACGAGGGCCTGGACCTGCGGATCCTGCCCGGTTCCGGGACGGGCGAGCTGGCCGGGATCACCGGCACCGCCGCGATCACCCAGGACGCCGAGGTAATCACACGCTCACGCTGACGTACGAAGGCTGAAGGCCCCTCAGAGTCCCGAATCCCTGAGGGGCCTTCAGCGAGTTCCTCGCACCCCGTGAGCGAGGAGGGATGGGCCGCCCCGACCGCGGTCCATCCCGGACGGTCAGCCGACGATCTGGTTCACGATCTTCATGGCGTCGTTGATCGGGATGGCGAAGCCGATCCCGACGCTGCCCGCCGCGCCGCTGGAGGACTCCACCGGGCTGTACATCGCCGAGTTGATGCCGATCACCCGGCCCTGGCTGTCGACCAGCGGCCCGCCGGAGTTGCCCTGGTTGATCGAGGCGTCGGTCTGGATGGCGGTGTAGCTCGGCGAGTCACCGGAACCGCTCGTGTCGCGGGTGTTCCGGCTGAACGGCGACTGCTGTTGCTGCTGCTGGTCCTGCCCGCCGAGGTCGGACAGGTTCCGGTTCAGCGCGCTGATGATGCCGGTGGTGACGGTGCCCTGCAGCCCGCCGGGCGAGCCGATCGCGATCACGGACTGGCCGACCGCGAGCTTGCCCGAATCGCCGATGGCGGCCGGGGTGAACCCGCTGCCGTTCCGGACCTGCAGGACGGCGATGTCCGCCTTGGTGTCCGCGCCGACGACGTCGGCCTGGTACTTCTTGCCGTCCGACGTCGTGATCGTGACGGGCCCGGCCGCGCCGGAGACGACGTGCGCGTTGGTCAGGATCCGGCCGTCGGCGGTGAGGAACACCCCGGAGCCGATCGCGCCGCCCCGCTGCGTGGTGACGTTCACCTGCACGACGCTCGGGGTCACCTTCGCCGCGACGCTGCTGACGTCGCCGGAGCCGGTGGTGTTCGCGACCGTCTGCCCGTTCACCGGCGACGAACTGGACGTCGACGGGGTACTGGAGGCGGCCGAGGAGGAGGTCAGGCCGACGACCGCGGCGCCGCCCGCGCCGCCGAGCAGAGCGGCGGCGAGCGCGGTGGCGCCGACCAGCGCCGCGACCCGGTTGCCCTTCTTGGGCGCCGGGGCCGGCGGCTGCTGGGTGAAGAGCGGGTTCGGCGTGGCCTGCTGGTAACCGTAGTGCGGGTACGGCTGGGGGTGCTGGTGCGGCTGGTGCCCACCGGATGAGGCGGGGCCGGGCCGGCTCTCGTTCTCGGTCATGCTTCGAGAATCGCCCGCTTGCGTGTGAACAGCCTGTGGAAATACCTGCGGCTTTGCTGAGAAGAATCAGCTGAGAAACCTCAGGTGAATCTCAGCAACAGGGAATCCTTTGTGGACCTCAGTCGAAGAACGCGGGGACGTCCAGCGCACCACCGGCTGCCTCGAACTCCTCGTGCACCGCGGCGCGCAGGGCCGCGTCGCCGAGGTAGTCGGCGGCGGTCAGCGCGAGCCCGAGCGCGCCGTCCACCACCGCGGCGTCCCCGGCCGGTGACCCGGCGGCGGCCGCGAACTCCTTGGTGTGCAAGGCCGTCGTCGCCTCCGAAACCGCGATCATCGGATGGATCGCGGGCATCCGGTAGGACAGGTTGCCCAGATCCGTCGACCCGGTGAGCGATTCGGGGACGACGCCCGGCGGCAGCGGTTTCCGCCCGGTGCCGCGCTGATTGACCGACCAGCGTCCGGCCAGCGCGGTGTTGAACCGGATCGGCAGATACGCGGGCTGGGAGTCCCAGAGCAGTTCGACGCCGCAGCCGGTCATCTCCGCCGCGCCGTGCGCGATCGCCGTCATGCGGGCGGCGAGGTCCCGCAGTGTCGCGGGGGTACCCGAGCGCAGGTAGAACAGCACGGCCGCGCGGGCGGGGATCACGTTCGGCCGCGCACCACCGTCGGAGAACACGCCGTGCACGCGGTCGCTGTCCGGCAGTTGCTGGCGCAGCGCCGAAACACCCTGGTAGGCGGCGACGGCGGCGTCGAGCGCGTTGCGGCCCATGAACGGCTGCGCGGAGGCGTGCGCGCCGATCCCGTGGAACACCATCTCCAGCTGACGCCTGCCGAGGAACGGGTGCATCGCGATGTCGTGGCTGAACGGATGCAGCATGATCACCGCGTCGACGTCGTCGAAAACCCCGGCGCGGGCGAGGGTTTCCTTGCCGCCTCCGCCTTCTTCGGCCGGTGTGCCGATCAGGCTGACCCGTCCGCCGAGCCGCTCCGCGACCGCGGCGGCCCCGAGGAACCCGCCCGCTCCCGCGGTGCAGATGACGTTGTGCCCGCACGCGTGGCCGAGTCCCGGAAGCGCGTCGTACTCGGCGAGCACGGCGATGTGCGGACCCTCGCCCGGGGTGCCTGCCCGCAGCGCGGTGTCCAGCCCGCCGACCCCGATCGTCGCTTCGTGACCGTGCTTGGCCAGCAGTTCGGCCAGCGCGCGCACCGAGCGGTGTTCGGCGAAGCCCTCCTCGGGATGGGCGTGCAGATCCTGGCTGAGTGCCACCAGATCGGCGGAAACGGCGTCGATCGCGCTCCGGACGGCCGACCGGCTCGCGTTGTCGGCGCCGGTGTGCGGGGAATCGAGTGGCTGGGCGTTCGCCACCGCGTCCGCGGTGTCTTCGATGAGGGAACGGAGATAGCTGTCGTCGGGCGGGATCGGCGCGGCGTGGCTCATCCGCCGATGCTATGTCTTCGAGGACGTCCGCACAGCGCCGGCACTCGCGAGCTTGCCCGCCACGATCTGCGTGAACCCCGCGTACCGTTCGGCGATCGCGGTGAAGCCCCGTGTACGCAGCGCGGCCGCGATCTCCCCGCGGTCGAACATCCTTTGCCCGCTGAGGATTCCGCCCATGGTTTCGACGGTGCGAGCCGGTTGCCAGCCTCGCCGCGCGCTGGTAAGCAGCACGATCCGGCCGCCGGGCTTGAGCAGTCCGGCGAAGGAGTCCAAGGCCTTTTCGGGCTCGGCGAACATGTGGAGCGCGGCGAAGCAGCAGATGGCGTCCACTGTGGACCCGCGAAGGGGTGGTTCGACGGCGTCGGCGCGTAGGTAGGCGACGGTGTCCTGCCCGCTCTCCGCGACCGCCGTCTCGAGCATCGGGCGTGCGCCGTCGAGACCGATCGCGAGGCCGCCCGGGGCGACCGCGGCGCCGAACGCGCGGGTGAACCGGCCGGTGCCGCAGGCGACGTCGAGCACGGTCTGGCCGGGGCGCAGGGCCAGCAGTTCGGTGGCCAGCCGCACCTCGCCCGCCATGCTCGGGCCGAACGGGCCCTTGAAGACGCAGCCGAGCAGCGGCCGCCAGTACCGCTCGTAGACGCGGGGGAGCAGGGACGTGCGCATCAGCCGCTGCGTGATCCCGGTGGGCGGCCCGGCCTGCGGGGACTCGCCGAGCAGATCGACGAATCCCTGGTCAGTGCTGGGGGCCGCGGTGGTCAGGAGGTCGGCCAGGCGGTCGCGTGTTCCCGGCTGCATCGTCGGCATCGCCTGCTCCTGGGGATCGGGGTTCAGATACCGGGAGTATGTCAGATGAGGAACATGCAGGCCAGCGACGCGTGTGCAGCACTATCGGGTGAACATCTCGGTGATCGGGTGTTCGAGGCCGGAAAGTGTCGGTGCTCCTTCCTAACGTCGTCGGCACAGTGTTCCCGAGCCCACAAGGAGGGCATGAGATGACTGCGACAGCGGCGCCGACCGGCCGGATCACGGTGTGCGGGCCGTTCGATCTGGCGGCTTCGGCCCGGTTCCTGGCCGGTTTCACCCCGGCAGGTCGGCCTGACGCGGCGGGCGAGTCCGGGGTGCTCAGACTGGCGTTCCCGGCCGACGACGGCGGCACGCCGGTCGGTGCGGTGATCCGGCAAAGAGCCCCGGGCACGGTCGAGGTCGAGGCGTGCGGCCCGCCCGCACTCGCCGAGGCGGTGACGGCCCAGGTCCGGCGGATCCTCTCGCTCGACGTCGACGGCACCGGATTCGCCGGGGCAGGCGAGCGTGATCCGGTGGTGGGCACGCTTCAACGGGAGCGGCCGGGGTTGCGCCCCGTGTTGTTCCCGTCGCCGTACGAGGCGGCCTGCTGGGCGGTGCTCAGCCAGCGCGTCCGGAGGAGCCAGGCCGCGCGGATCAAGCAGCGGCTGGCCGAGGAGTACGGGAAGCGGGTGAACGTGGGCGGTGTCGCGCTGACCGCGTTCCCCGAGCCGGAGATGGTGGCCGGGTTGTGCGATTTCCCCGGTATCCCGGAGACCAAGTTCGAGCGGCTGTGCCTGGTGGCCAAGGCGGCCGCGGACGGCGAACTCGACGCGGTCGCGTTGCGGGCACTGCCGGTGGAGGAGGCACTCGAGCGGTTGCGGCTGCTCCCGGGAATCGGCCCGTTCTCCGCCGAGCTGATCCTCATCCGCGGCGCCGGGCATCCCGACGTCTTCCCCGCGAGCGAAGGGCGGTTGGCCGAGGAGATGAGAAAACGGTACGGACGGCCGAATGCCGGGGCCGCGGAGCTGGCCGCGATCGCCGAGGCCTGGCGGCCGTACCGGAGCTGGGTTTCCTTCTTCCTGCGCACCGCGCAGGAGAGGGGAGGCGACATGGCGTAGCGGATCCCTTACCGGATCCGGCATATCGGCGGGCAATGGGGACTTACGCGGGCCAAATCCGGCCTGTGGTGAGGTGTGCGGGTGAGTTCCTCGGTTCTCTCGGCGGTGTCGTTCACCAGTCTTCCGTGGTTGTCCGCGGGGCCGTCCGGGCTCGGCAAGGCCTCCGAGTCGATCGTCTCGGGCGAGCTGTCCACCATCACGCTCGTGGCCGGTGGTCTGGCGCTGCTCACGGTGCTGGTCAACGGGCTGTGGCGGCCCGCGCGCAACGTGGTGACGATCGTGCACGAGGCCGGGCACGCGCTGGCGGCGGTCATGGTCGGGCGGCGGCTGAGGGGGATCAAGCTGCACTCGGACACCTCCGGTGTCACGGTGTCGCGCGGCAAGCCGGAGGGGCCGGGGATGGCCTTCACGGCGATGGCGGGCTACATCGCGCCCTCGGTGCTCGGGCTGTTGTTCGCGACGCTGGCGGGAGCGAAGCTGACGACGCTGGTGCTGATCCTGATCGCGTTGCTCCTGCTCGGCGTGCTGGTCATGACCCGTAACGCCTACGGGGTGTTCGCCGTGGTCGCGAGCGCCGTGGTGCTCGGGCTGATCGCGCTGGTGGCGCCGACGTGGTTGCAGGCCCCGTTCGTGTACCTGCTGACGTGGTTCCTGCTCATCGGCGGGATCCGCCCGGTGATCGAGCTGCAGGCGAAGCGGCGCCGGGGTGCGGCCCGCGACTCCGATGCCGATCAGCTCGCCCGGCTGACCGGGGTCCCGGCGGTGCTGTGGGTGCTGGTGTTCGGCGTGCTCACGGCGAGCTGCCTCATCGCGGGCGGGCTGTGGCTTCTGGAGCCCGTGGCGGCCTGAGCGCGGCCGTGCGGCAGACTGTTCCCCCAGGCTGTGCGCGCGGAAGGAGTCGGGACCATGGACGAGGTGGCCAAGGCCGTCGAGGAGTGCGCCCGGGCGGCCAAGCTGGCCGCGCCGTCCCTCGCTGCGGCGGATGCCGGCGCCGTGGACGCCGCGCTCGTCGGGATGGCCGAGCGGCTGCTGAGCCACCGCGCCGAGGTACTGGAGGCGAACGAGGCCGACGTCACCAAGGCCCGTGCCGAGGGGATGAGCGCCGGGCTGCTGGACCGGCTCACCATCACCCCGGAACGACTGACCGACATGGCCGATCAGCTCCGGTTGCTGGCCGGTGCCCCGCATCAGGAACGGTCGGTCGAGGTGTCCACTTTGGATGGTGGGCTGCGGCTGGTGGAGCGGCGTCGTCCGGTCGGTGTCATCGGTGCCAACTACGAGGCGCGCCCGAACGTGACCGTGGACGTGGCCTCGCAGCTGGTGAAGTCGCGCAACGCCGGCGTACTGCGGACAGGCTCCGCGGCGCTCGGCTCGGCACAGCGCCTGCGGGAGTCCGTGATCGCGCCCGCGCTGGACGCTGCCGGGATCGACGCCGATGTCGTGCAGCTGGTGCCACGGGTCGAGCGCGAGGCGGCCTCGGCGCTGGTGCGCTTGCCCGCGCTCGTGCCGCTGGTGATCCTGCGCGGCAGCGGGGACAGCACCCGCGCGCTGGCGACCGAGGCGGCGGTGCACGGCGTCCGCACGCTGGCCCACGCCGACGGCGGCGGAGTGCTGTACGTCGACGCGGCCGCCGATGTGGCAAAGGTGCGGGAACTGGTCTTCGCGAGCCTCGACCGGCTCGGCGTGTGCAACCGGCTCAACCTGCTGCTGATCCACGAGGGCGTGCACGACGCGGTGTGGCCGTCGATCGCGGAGGCGCTCGGCGAACGCGGCGTCACGCCGTCGCTGGCGCCGCACGAGCACGCGATCGGCTACGAATGGGCGCTGGACTCCGAGCGCGAGGCGACGGTCACCGTGGCGAAGGTCGGCGGGCTCCCCGAGGCCGTCGAGATCGCGAACGAGCGCACCTCCGGTCTCGCCGCCGGCATCGCGACCGAGGACAAGGCCGCCGCCGAGGCGTTCTTCGACGGCTACACCGGCACGGGCGTGTTCTGGAACGCCCCGACCCGGCTGCTCGACGGCTTCAAGCTGCTCGCCGTGCCCGAGACCGGCATCAACCTGGACAAGGTGCCCGGCCCCCGCGGCCCGGTCACCTACACCGACCTGTACGTCCGCCAGTACGCGGTGCTCCCGGCCTGAACCGCCGAACGCGCCCTGGACGATCGACGTGGCCGCCGGTGCCACGCGGGGGGAGCCTGATCTGTTCTCGCGCTCCCGATCTTCCCGAGCGCGGCACGCGTTGTCGTTCCGCTGAGCGGCAGTGTCCACTGTGTACAGCGTCGTCATGTCCTGGATGCGGACGGGCAGCCTCGTCCGCGCGATCGAGCCGAAGCCGCCCGATGGGCTGACGCCCGCTCTGCTGGGTTCGGCGAAGCCACCGGATTACCCGCGTGGGTGACTGGGCCGACCACTCGAAACGGGCTCCCGCGTCCGTCACAGGTTCCCGTTTTCGTTGCTCCCGCTCGGCTGTCAGGGTGGCGTGGATGCTCGATGGAATGGCGTGCCGACAAGGTTGTGGTGTCTCGCCGGTTGGTGTCTTTAACTGTGAAGCGAGGTAGTCCATGGTCGGTTCCACCGGAAGGGCGCAACGATGAAACACGTGCTTGACCTGCAAGAACTTCCCGAAGAAGAGGGGAGTCTCGGTGCCGGCGAGGCCCTGCACCACAGCCACCACAGCTGGGGCTGTACCCACAGTGGCCTGAGCCTCCTTCTGTGTGTGACGGACGACAGCTGAAGCCGCGGCGGCCGGAGTGTTGAACCCGGTCGGTGCGGCGTCGGAGAGTCACCGCTGCGCCGACCGGGGCCGCCGGGGCTGACGGGGAATCGGGGCAGGACACGTCCCGGTCGTCCTGAGCCGCGAAAGCGACTGTGCCCGCTTCAGCTGGGCGCGCAGGTTTTGGGGCTCTGCGGCGCGGGGCCACGGTGCCCGCGGGACACCTCGAAGGTCACCGGGAGCTGGTGGCCCTCCCGGTCGTTCGGCCCCATCGCGCGGAGCAGGACCCGGGTCCAGGCACCGGAAGCCTGCGCCAGCACCACCGATTCGCTCACGTGCACGCCGGAGGTCCGGCAGGTCAGCGCGGGCGTGGTGACGCTGAAGTCGATGACGCCGACGGTGCTGCTGCCGCTCGCCGTGCCGTTGGCGAAGGCGGTGCACGTGCCGGGGTGGTTGTCGACGCCCACGCAGGTGGCGTTTCCGTTGTCCGTGCTCGTGAAGCTCACGCTGTCGATGGCGATGGTGATGCCCTCGGCGGCGGCGGTTCTGCCGTCCAGGACGTTGACCGTCACTGTGCTTACTTCCACCGGGTGAACCGGCGCGACGACGGACTGCCGGGGCACGTCGGAGGGCACGACGAGGGCGAGGAGTACCGGCAGTCCCAAGGCCGCGACGAGCATGGCCGCCCCGGCGTACCGGGGCAGGTGGACGTGGAAGCCGCCGTTGACGACTCCCACCTGGATCAGGCCGCGGACCTTACCCGTGAAGGTGTTCGTGACTCGCGTGGCCGATGCCTGGTCGAACTGCCGCTTCATCGACGACCCCCACGTGGACAACGTCGGGTTGCTGTGAAGCACCAGACAATACTCAGCCGGTTCCGGCCGGACCACGGACCGGCGCGATCGGCGGCGTACCGTGCAGGCTCTCGCCCGGACGGCCGCGCACCAGGGCATACTGGCTGGGTGATCACCCGGCCCCATGTCCTGCTCTCCGCGGCGCAGTCGCTGGACGGCTATCTGGACGACGCGTCCGACGAGCGGCTGGTTCTGTCCACTGAGGACGATTTCGCCGAGGTGGACCGGTTGCGGGCCGAGGCCGACGCGATCCTGGTCGGGGCGGGCACCGTGCGGGCGGACAATCCGCGGCTGCTGGTGCGCTCGCCCGAGCTCCGGCAGGCGAGAGTGGCCGAAGGACGGCCGGAACAGCCGATCAAGGTGACCATGACCGCGACCGGCGACCTCGACCCGGAGTCCCGGTTCTTCACCACCGGGGAGACGCCGAAGCTCGTCTACGTTCCACGCGGGCGAGCGGCCGCGCTCGACGCGGTGGCGACCGTGGTCGAGCTGGCGGAGCCCGGCTTCGGCGCGGTGCTCGACGACCTCGCCACGCGCGGGGTGCGGCGGCTGCTCGTCGAGGGCGGCGGCGCGGTGCACACCCGGTTCCTCGCCGACGGGCTGGCCGACGAACTGCGGCTCGCGATCGCGCCGGTGTTCGTCGGTGATCCGCGGGCACCGCGGTTCACCGGGCCGGGGACGTTCCCGCGGCCGATGACCCTCACGGACGTCCGCTCGCTCGACGGGGTGGCGGTGCTGCGGTACGTCGCCGCCGCCGAACCGTCCTCTGTGGACATCCGGTGGCTGCGGGAGGCCAGCGCGCTCGCGGCGCTGTGCCCCCCGAGCGCGCCGGGCCGGGGCGGCGCGGTGGCGGTGGCTGATACACCACACCGAGCCCCCGCGACAAGGTGCGCTCACGGGGGGAGGGCTA
>NZ_JBHYIQ010000027.1:2766-15458 GCF_042739895.1 Amycolatopsis sp. NPDC059021 | reverse complement strand
GGCGGTGGTGCGGCCCGCCGCCGCCGCCCACCCGGCGCGGGTGCACCGCCGGGGGGGGCGGGTGCCCCGCGGGGGCGCGGCGCGGTGCCCGCCGAGCGCGACGTTCCGGGTCGGCGCGGTGGTCACCGACGCCGAGGGCGCGGTACTGGCCACCGGGCATTCCGGGGAAGGGGATCCGCGCAACCACGCCGAGCAGGCCGCGCTCGCGAAACTCGACCCCAGCGATCCCCGGCTCGCCACCGCGACGATGTACAGCTCGCTGGAACCCTGCAGCGTCCGGTCGTCCAGCCCGGCCAGCTGCACCCGGCTGATCCTCGACGCCGGGATCCCGCGGGTCGTCTTCGCCTGGCGGGAGCCCGAGATCTTCGTGGTCTGCGAGGGCGCCGAGCAGCTGGAGGCCGCGGGACGCCGGGTGGTCGAGGTGCCCGCGCTCGCCAGGGACGTCATGCGCGAGAACACCCACCTGCCCGGCGTCCGGGCTTGAAGGAATTCAGCAGGCGCCGTTGTCGGTCCAGACGCCCCACTGGCCGGTGGTTCCCGGCTCCTCGCCCTGCGTCCACCACTTCGCGGTCCACTTGTGGCCGTTGTGCGCGACGACGTTGCCGCCGGTGTAGATCGCGGACTTCTGCCATTCGGCAGCGGTGCACGAGCCCGGTTGCGTCGGTGTCGTGGGTGTCGTCGGCGGTGTGCTCACCGGCGGGGTCGCCCCGGCGAAGCGGGTGCTGAACTTCGTGAAGTCCCAGTCGTTCTGCGGGACGTTGCTGCACACGGCGTTGTCCGTGGTGCCGGAACAGGCCCGGTCGCGGTTGACCGACCAGAAGGTGAACCGGCCCAGCTTGTGGCTGGTGGCGTAGTCGTACACGGTCTGGAAGTCGGCGACCTGGAAGTACTCCGAGGTGTCCGACTTCCCGTTCATGCCCGAGAAACCTTCGTGCGCGTACGCGGTCGCGCTGTCCCAGCCCATATGGCTCATCAGCTGGCCGTGCAACCCTTCGAGCGCGGAGACCTGCGACGAACCGCCGTTGAAGCCGCCGTCGAACGGCATGATCGAGAAGTTGTCCGGGGTGAGGCCGATCGACTTCGCCGTGTCGATCAGTTGCGTGCCGAACCAGTTGGCGCCGCTGGAAATCCCGGGCATCGTGATCGAGAGGAACAGGCCGGGATTGTCGGCCTGCAGCTTCTTCGCCGCGCCCAGTTCGTTCGCGATCGCCGCGGTGTTTTCGATTTCCGGCTCTTCGAGGTCGAAGTCGATCGCCTTGAGGCCGTACTTCGTGATCACCTGCTGATAGGCCGCGGCGGTGGCGTCCGCGGTGCCGCAGGTCTGGCCGAGCTTGGTCCCGCCGTAGCCGCCGACCGACACCGAGACGTCGCCGCCGGCGCCGCGGATCCGGTCGATCACCCCGGCCACCGCGGTGTCCGACGGGACCGGCGACTTGCCGTCCCAGGTGGGAGAGCAGCCGCCGCCGTCGGGCGCCAGGATGAAGGCCAGTTGAAACGCTTTCTGGCCGGTCGCGTTCATCACCGTCACCGGGTCGGGCGGGTTGTTGCTCTGCGGCATGAGGTACGGCGCCGAGGCGTACCAGTTGCTGGGCAGCGCCGCGGCGGCGGGCTGGGCGTCCGCGGTGGCGGCCAGGGTGGTCGCGGCCCCGATGAGCGTGGCGGCGGCGAATCCGAGGGCGGTCAGCGTGCGTCTTTGCATCTGTCCTCCTGTGAGGCGGGATGCCGTACAGCATTGGACTAGACCATTCAGGATGTCAAGATGTGGTCTGGACCAGAAGGCCGCAGGAGGACCGATAACGCCGGAATGCCGGATATTCGTCCGGCATTCCGGCGTGGTGGACAGCTATTCCGCCTCGAGATCGCCTTCCAGGGACAGGTAGACCTCGCGCATTCGCGCCAGCAGGTCCGGGTCCGGTTCGGCCCACAGTCCGCGGTCGGCGGCTTCGTTGAGCCGCTCGATGATGCCGCGCAGCGCCCACGGGTTCGCCTGGCGCAGGAACTCCTGGTTCACCTGGTCCAGGACGTACGATTCGGACAGCTTCTCGTACATCCAGTCGCCGACCACCCCGGCGGTGGCGTCGAAGCCGAACAGGTAGTCCACCGTCGCGGCCAGCTCGAACGCGCCCTTGTAGCCGTGCTTGCGCATCGCGCCGATCCAGCGCGGGTTCACCACGCGTGCGCGGAACACGCGCGCGGTCTCCTCGCCGAGCGTGCGGGTCCGCACCGCGTCCGGCGTGGTGCTGTCGCCAACGTACGACGCGGGCGCGGCGCCGGTGAGCGCTCGCACGGTCGCGATCATGCCGCCGTGGTACTGGAAGTAGTCGTCGGAGTCGGCGATGTCGTGCTCGCGGGTGTCGGTGTTCTTCGCCGCGACGACGATCCGCTTGTACGAGCTCTCCATATCCTCGCGTGCGGGCCGTCCGTCGAGGCCGCGGCCGTAGGCGAAGCCGCCCCACACCGCGTACACCTCGGCGAGATCCTTGTCGTCACGCCAGTTCCCGGAGTCCATCAGCGGCAGCAGCCCGGCTCCGTACGCGCCCGGTTTGGAGCCGAAGATCCGGGTCGTGGCGCGGCGTTCGTCGCCGTGCGCGGCCAGATCCGCGCGGGTGTGGGCGCGGACGAAGTTCTGCTCATCCGGCTCGTCGAGCCCGGCGACCAGCCGCACCGCGTCGTCCAGCATCGTGATGACGTGCGGGAACGCGTCGCGGAAGAACCCGCTGATCCGGACCGTGACGTCGATGCGCGGGCGGCCCAGTTCGGCGAGCGGGATCGGCTCCAGCCCGGTGACCCGGCGCGACGCCTCGTCCCAGACCGGCTGGACGCCCAGCAGTGCCAGCACCTCGGCCGCGTCGTCCCCGGACGTCCGCATCGCCGAAGTGCCCCAGACCGAGAGGCCGACCGAACGCGGCCAGTCCCCGGTGTCCTCGCGGTAGCGGCGCAGCAGCGAATCCGCCAGAGCCTGGCCGGTTTCCCAGGCCAGACGGCTCGGGATCGCCTTCGGGTCGACGGTGTAGAAGTTCCGTCCGGTGGGCAGGACGTTGATCAGCCCGCGCAGTGGCGACCCGCTCGGCCCCGCCGGGACGTAGCCGCCGTCCAGCGCGTGCAGCACCATGTCCACTTCGGACGCCGTCCCGGCCAGCCTCGGCACGATCTCCTCGGCCGCGAAGGTCAGCACCCGCTCGATCTCCGCCGTCGGTCCGTGAAGGCCCCCTTCATTACCCTCAGCGCTGTGAAGGAGGCCTTCACGGACCTCCGCGAGCACCGTGGGGACGGCGGCGGGAGACCACGAGTGCGCTTCCATCGCCGAGACGAGGGCGTGCGCGGTCTGCTCGATGGCGTCCACTTCGGACATAGGAGCGTCGGAGTTCTCCTTGAGCCCCAACGCCGACCGCAGGCCGGGAACCGCGCCCTGCTTACCGCCCCACATCTGCTGCGCGCGCAGCATCGCGAGGACGAGGTTCACCCGCGCCTCGCCCTCGGGCGCGGAGCCCAGCACATGCAGGCCGTCGCGGATCTGCGCGTCCTTGACCTCGCAGAGCCAGCCGTCGATGTGCAGCAGGAAGTCGTCGAACTCCGCGTCGTGCGGACGTTCCTCGACGCCGAGGTCGTGATCCAGCTTCGCCGCTTGGATCAGCGTCCAGATCTGCGCGCGGATGGCGGGCAGCTTCGCCGGGTCCATCGCGGCGATGTTGGCGTGCTCGTCGAGCAGTTGCTCCAGCCGCGCCATGTCGCCGTAGGACTCGGCCCGTGCCATCGGCGGGATGAGGTGGTCGACGATCGTGGCGTGCGCGCGGCGTTTCGCCTGCGCGCCCTCGCCGGGATCGTTGATCAGGAACGGATAGATCAGCGGCAGATTGCCCAGCACGGCGTCCGGCGCACACGACGGCGAGAGCCCGGCCGTCTTGCCCGGCAGCCATTCCAGCGAACCGTGCTTGCCGAGGTGGACCACGGCGTGCGCGCCGAACTCCTCCTCCAGCCAGCGGTACGCGGCCAGGTAGTGATGGCTCGGCGGCAGGTCCGGGTTGTGATAGATCGCCACCGGGTTCTCGCCGAATCCGCGCGGCGGCTGGATCATGATGATCACGTTGCCGGACTGGAGCGACGCCAAAACGATGTCGCCGTTGTCGACATAGAGATCGCCGGGCGCCGGGCCCCAGTGCTCTTCCATCGCCTCGCGCAGCTCGGCGGGCAGTTCGGCGAACCACTCCCGGTAGCGCGCCGCGGGCACCCGGATCGGGTTGCCGGACAGCTGTTCTTCGGTCAGCCACTCCGGATCCTGCCCGCCCGCGGCGATCAGCGCGTGGATGAGGGCGTCACCGTCGGGCTGTTCGGTGCCGGTCGGGTCGACGCCGGGAAACGCGTCGGGCCCGAGGTCGTAGCCCTGCTCCCGCATCCGCCGCAGCAGCTTGATCGCCGACGCGGGCGTGTCGAGGCCGACGGCGTTGCCGACGCGCGAATGCTTCGTCGGGTACGCCGAGAGCATGAGCGCGATCCGCCGCGACGGCGGCGGGGTGTGCCGCAGCCGGGCGTGCGCGAGCGCGATCTTCGCGACGCGGCCGGCGCGCTCGGCGTCCGGGACGTAACGGGGCAGCCCGTCGGAGTCGATCTCCTTGAAGGAGAACGGCACGGTGATCAGGCGGCCGTCGAATTCCGGTACCGCCATCTGGTTCCCGGCGTCGAGCGGGGTCAGGCCGTCGTCGCTGTCCTGCCACGTCTCGCGGTCGCTGGTCAGGCACAGCGCCTGGAGCACCGGGATGTCGAGCGCGGCCATTTCGGCGACGTCCCAGGCCTCGTCGTCCCCGCCCGCGCCCGCCTCCGACGGCCGGGTGCCGCCCGCGGCGAGCACCGTGACCAGCAACGCGTCGGCCTTGGCCAGCTCGGCCATCATCTCGGGCTCGCGGGTGCGCAGCGACGCGCAGAAGATCGGTAGCGCGCGGCCGCCGGTCTCCTCGACGGCGGCGGCGAGCGCGTGGATGAACGCGGTGTTCCCGGACAGATGATGCGCGCGGTAGTAGAGGATCGCCACGACCGGGCCGGTGTTGTCCGAGGCGGGCCGGTCGAGGACGCCCCACGCGGGTTGCACGGCGGGCGGCTCGAAGGCGTCGCCGGTGAGCAGCAGCGTGTCGGACAGGAAGTGGTGCAGCTGCGTCAGGTTCTCCGGGCCGCCCTGGGCGAGATAGGCGTGTGCCTCGGCGGCGATCCCGGCGGGCGTAGTCGACAGCTTCATCAGCTGGGCGTCCGGGGTCTGTTCACCACCGAGCACGACGACGGGCACGCCCGAGGCCCGCACCGTGTCGAGACCCTCCTGCCAGCTCTGCGGGGTACCGAGGATGCGCACGACGACGACGGCCGCGCCGTCGAGCAGGCCGCGCAGTTCGGTGAGCGGGAGCCGGGCCGGGTTCGCCAGCCGGTAGTCCGCCCCGCTGGCACGGGCGCTGAGCAGATCGGTGTCCGAAGTGGACAGCAGCAGAATCACGGAGTTCCTCCTCCGGGGTGTCCTCGCCCCGGTTGGTCGGGCGCGCCTGCCGGAGTTCCTGACTCCCGGAGACCTCTCCGGTCACAGTGGCGGGACCGTCCCGGACTTCCACCGGGTTCCTCCACCTGCCGACGCGTGGGTGCGCTCTCACTCTCCGGTGTGCGTCCCCGTGCGTCAAGGTGATGTGCTCGACGGCCGCTTCCGGACGTACGCCGTTCCGCGCCCCGGCTCGCCGCTAGGTTCGGCGCATGACCTTTGTCCAGCAGCCCGGGTATCCGGGCGCTGTGGTGCGCCCGCCGAACGGGGGCACCGCCATCGCCGCCGCCACGCTCGCCCTGCTGTGCCTGCCGTGGACGTGGTGGGGCCTCTACCAGAACATCGCTTTCCTGCTCAACGGCCCGGAGTACCCGTACAGCCTGTCGTTGATCCTCCACGTCACCGCGTGTGTGCTGGAGCTGGCGGCGCTCGCCGCCGGGGCCGTGCTGCTGTTCCTGCGCAGCCCGGCGGGGCGATGGCTGGTGTTCGCCGGGGCGGCGCTGATCATCCTGCAGGCGGTCGCCAGCGTCGTGGTGTTCTCCCTGCTGATCGGCGAGTTCAGGGAGACCGACGGCGCGTTCACCTACCTCGTCGCCGGGCCGGTGATGGTGTTCCCCGCGGTCGCCGTCCTCCTGCTGGCGGTGCTCCCCGCCACCGGACAGTGGTGCGCCCGGCGGCACTAGACTCGGCAGGATGATCGGGCGTCCCCGGATTTTGCTCGGCGTGACCGGCTTCGTGCTCACGCTCGGCCTGGCCACGACAGTGCTTCTCGTGCGTGGCGGCAGCGAGACGCCGACGCCGGTCGCGCATTCCTCGGCCGCGTCGCTCGACGCGCTGGTCGCGGACTTCACCGGCGCGCTTTCCGCTGGTCAGCCCTACCGCCCGCCTTCGGCGGCCGAACGCCGCGCGGGACAGGAGGGCTTCACCAAGGTGCTCGACGCGGGCAAGGCGACGCCCAGCGCGCTCGACGGCCTCGGGTTCTCAGTCCGGGACGGCGTCGACGCGAAAACCGGGCGGCCCTACACGATCGCGGTCAACGAGTCCGGCACCGAACGGGCGTGGGGGATGTACGTCATCGACCGTTCCGCGCCGCCGTCCTTGGTGGTCGAGGTCCCGCATCCGGCGTTCGACCTGCGCACCGAACTCGCCGGGCTCGACCAGTTCCGGCAGGTGCCCGGCGCGGTGCTGATGATCGCCGGGGCACACCGGAAGGCGGGCGGCGGCAAGGCCGACGTGGCGCACGAGGAGAGCTCGATGTTCCACGTCGTCGCGACGACGCTGATGGCGCGCAAGCTCGCGCAGGTGCAGTTGCACGGCTTCGACGACGACAGCCAGCCCGGCACCGACATCGTGCTGTCCACCGGGGTGGGCAAAGCAAGCGACCCGGCGTTCCGCGCCGCGGACCGCCTCGGCGCCCACGGCTTCGTGGTGTGCCGGGGCTGGGCGCAGACCTGCCCCGGGCTGGAGGCCAAGACCAATGTGCAGGGCAAGGCGGCCGCGGCGGCGGGGACGGTGTTCCTGCACGTCGAGATGAGCCGGACGGTGCGGGATTCCGCCACCCGCCGCGCCGACGTCGTGCGGGCCCTGACCGAAGCGAAACCGGGCGGCTGAGGCTGAGGCTCACGCGGAACGTTCGCGGTCGCCGATGCGCGGGAAAGGCGCGGTGGAGAAGATGACCTCCACCGCCACCTCGAAGAACTCCGCGATCTTCAGCGCGAGGTAGAGGCTCGGGCTGTACTCGCCGCGCTCCAGGTAGCCGATGGTCTGGTAGTGCACGCCCAGCGCCTCGGCCAGCTGACGTCGCGAGATGTTGCGCTCGGCACGCAGCATCGCGATGCGGTTGTAGACGACCTCGCTCATGATGACCTTGTCTCAGCCAATTCGCTGCATCGCCTTTTCCCGTCGTGCCGCCACCGACGACCCGGACTCGCGCCGTGCCATCCTGCGCAGCACGATAGGGGCCAGTGCCAATCCGATCACGGACCACACGACCAGCACGCCGAGGGTCTCCCAGGAGCGCCAGGACTGCGTGATCTCCACGACGACCGCGCTGTCGGGCAGCAGCGCCGACCGCATGCCGAGACCGAGCCAGTACATCGGGAACGCCTGCGCGACGTACTGAAGCCATTCGGGCAGCGCGGTGATCGGGTAGAAAATGCCGGAGATCGCGCCGAGCCCCATGACCGGGATCATCAGCAGCCCCATACTGCGGGGACTGCCGGCCAGCGAGCCGAAGACCGCGCCGAGCGGCAGAGCGGCGAGCAGGCCGAGTACCAGTACCCAGATCAGCGTCAGCCACGAGGCGAGCCCGCCGGTGGCGAGACCGTCGAACAGGAACAGGGAAGGCACCAGCGTCACGACGATGCCGAGGAGGGCCCCGCAGGCGACCGAGACGACCCTGCCGATGAGGTAGCCGAGCATCCCGTTCGGGATCGCCTTGGCCCGTAGCAGCGTGCCGTCCTCTCGTTCCACCGACAGCGCGCCCGCCATCCCGGTCAGGCCGCTGAAGAGCACCCCGGCGCCGAGCACGCTGGGCACCGTGGCGGAGCCGAGGGAGAAGTCCGTCCCCGGCAGTTTCGCGCCCCGCATGAAGATCATGACGACGAGGAAGATCAGCGTCGGGATGATCAGGTTGGCGAGATCCTCCTTGGTGGTCAGTGTCTGCCGGAACTCGATCAGGCCACGCCGGAGGCCGGCCCGCGCGGCGGTGTTGAGCGGGTTCATCGCGCATCCACCTTCCGGTCGGCGAAGTCCAGCGCGGCCACGGGCTCGTCGCCCGCCTCGGCCTGGCGGACGAGCGTCATGTACGTGTCTTCGAGCGAGGCCCGGCGGACCTCCAGGTCGCCGATCGCGTCCCCGTACTGCTTGAACAGCTCGTGGACGTACTTGGTCGACTCCGTGGTGGCGTGCACGAAGCGCTGGCCGTCGCGCGTCCAGCGGACCTCCGACTCCCCGGCGATCCGCCGGGACAGCTGATCGGCCGACCCGTCCGCGACGATCCGGCCGTTCGCCAGTATCAGGATCCGGTCGGCGAGCTTCTCCGCTTCGTCGAGGTCGTGGGTGGTCAGCAGGATCGTGATGTCGTCGTCGGCGAGGCGGTGCACCAGATCGTGGAAGTCTCGCCGCGCCTCGGGGTCGAAGCCTGCGGTCGGCTCGTCGAGGAACAGCAGCTCCGGACGGCCGACGATGCCGATCGCGACGTCGAGCCGCCGCCGTTGCCCGCCCGAAAGCATCCTGATCCGCTTGTTCGCGTGCTCGGTCAGGCCGACGGCGCCGACCAGTTCGTCGGTGTCCCACGGCCGCCGGATCGACGCCGTCGAGTACGGCGCGTAGAACTCGCCGAGATGCGCCAGCAGCTCCCGAACCCGCCATTTCCCGTGGTCACGCCAGGATTGCAGGACGACCCCCAGCCGCGCCCGCCAGTCCTCGCCCCCGCGAGCCGGATCCACGCCGAGCACGGACACCGTGCCCGCCGAACGCATCCGGAAGCCTTCCAGGATCTCGATCGTGGTCGTCTTGCCCGCCCCGTTCGGCCCGAGCAGACAGACCACCTCCCCTTTGCCCGCCCGGAAGGCGACGTCGTGCAGCACGTCGTTGGTCCCGTACCGCATGCGCAGGCCTTCGACGTGGATCACGTCGCCGGCGTCGTGGCTCATCTGTCCTCACCCCCATCTCAATACTGCGATCGAATGTAGCACACCTACTACATATCATCCGAGCAGTGCTCAAGGCCGCGCCAGCTAGAGTGAGCGTCATGTCCATCCGTGCGCGGGTACGAGCCGACGCGTGCCCCGGGGTTTTCGCCACCCACGACGCCGCGGACGGCCCGCTGGCGAGGGTCCGGTTGCCCGGCGGGGTCGTGACCCCGGCGCAGTTGCGAGCTCTCGCCGACGCCGCGACCGAGTGCGGCGACGGCGACGTCCACCTGACTTCGCGCGGAAATGTCCAGCTCCGGGCGGTGACTCGCCCTGGGCTCGAGACGAGGTTGAGCGAAGCCGGGTTGCTGCCTTCGCTGACGCACGAGCGAGTGCGGAACATCCTTGCTTCGCCGTGGAGCGGGATTTCCGGTGGTCTTGCCGACGTACGCGGGCTCGCCGCCGCACTGGACGACGCCGTCTGCGCCCGGCCGGGCCTGGCGTCGCTGCCTGGCCGATTCCTCTTCGCCTTCGATGACGGCCGGGGCGACGTCGCTGGCGAAGCGCCCGACGTCTGCTGGATCACTGTCGGCGCCGAGGAAGGCGCGGTGCTGCTCGCCGGTGAGGACACCGGCGTGCGTGTCTCGCGCGAAAGCGCTGTCGACGCACTGGTGGCGCTGGCCGCCGCGTTCGCCGAGACGCGCGGAACAGCTTGGCGGGTAGGGGAACTCGACGATCCGTCGGCGTTGCTGCCGGCTCTGGACTTCGGCACGCGCGTGGCTCCGACGTCGTGGCAGGGCACTCCGGATGACCGGATCGGGCCGGTGCCGGGGAACGACGGCGACGCGACCGGGGTGGCTCCGCGCTTCGGGCAGCTCTCGGCCGCGCAACTGCGCCTGCTGGCCGACGTGGCGGACAACGCCGTGGTGACACCCTGGCGCACGATCGTGCTGCCCGGTGTCGGTGCGAGCGCGCGGGAAGCGTTGGCGGGGGCGGGGTTCTTGACCGATCCGGCCGATCCGCGGCGCCGGGTCAGCGCGTGTATCGGACGTCCCGGCTGCGCGAAGTCCCGCGCCGACGTCCGCGCCGACGCCGTCCGGTTGCCGGGGGACCTGCCGGCGCACGTTTCGGGGTGTGAGCGGCGCTGCGGGAAGCCGTCCCGGTCACATCTGGACGTCGTGGCCGCCGAGGACGGCTACCGTGTCGACGGCACCTGGGTCCCGGTGGAGCAGCTGGGCGAAATGGCGGTACGAAAGGGAAACACGTGATCGATTACCTGCGGGACGGGGCCGAGATCTACCGGCACTCGTTCGCCACGATCCGCGAGGAGGCGGATCTGGCGATCCTGCCCGACGACGTCGCGGGCATCGCGGTGCGGATGATCCACGCCTGCGGGATGGTCGATCTGGTCGACGACCTGCGGTACACGCTCGACGTCGTCGAGTCGGGCCGCGCGGCACTGGAGGCGGGAGCGCCGATCCTGTGCGACGCCAAGATGATCGCCAGCGGGGTGACCCGAAAACGGTTGCCGGCCGCCAACGAGGTTCTGTGCACTTTGGACGATCCGAGCGTGCCGGGGCTCGCCGAGCGGCTGGGCACCACGCGGTCGGCCGCCGCGCTGGAGCTGTGGCGGGACAAGCTCCCCGGGTCCGTGGTGGCGATCGGGAACGCGCCGACCGCGTTGTTCCGGCTGCTGGAACTGCTCGACGAGGGCGTCGGCGCACCGGCCGCGATCATCGGCGTCCCGGTCGGTTTCGTCGGCGCCGTGGAGTCCAAAGTGGAGCTGGCGAAGCGCGCGCCCGCGCCGTATCTGGTCGTGCACGGACGACGGGGCGGCAGCGCCATGGCGGTCGCGGCGATCAACGCACTCGCGAGCGCCGCCGAATGAGCGTGACTCTGGGAAAGCTGTACGGCGTCGGGCTCGGCCCCGGCGACCCCGAACTCATGACGGTCAAGGCCGCGCGGCTGATCAACGAGGCCGACGTGATCGCCTACCACAGCGCGCGGCACGGCCGCAGCATCGCGCGCTCGGTCGCCCAGCCCTACCTGCGCGAAGGGCAGATCGAGGAGAAGCTGGTCTACCCGGTCACCACCGAGACCACCGATCACCCCGGCGGATACGAGGGCGCGATCGCGGACTTCTACGAGCTGAGCGCGAAACGGCTCGCCGAGCACCTCGACGCCGGGCGCGACGTCGTCGTGCTGTGCGAGGGCGACCCGTTCTTCTACGGCTCGTACATGTACATGCACGAACGACTCGCCGGGCGTTACGAGGCGACCGTGATCCCGGGGGTGACGTCCGTGAGCGCGGCGTCGTCGGTTCTGGGCCGTCCGCTGGTGCAGCGCGACGAGGTGCTCACCGTGCTACCGGGCACGTTGCCCGCGCCTGAACTAGCCCGGCGTCTGGCCGATACCGAGGCCGCCGCGGTGCTCAAGCTGGGCCGGACCTTCGGCAATGTGCGTGACGCGCTCGCCGAGGCGGGGAAGCTCGACGACGCCTGGTACATCGAGCGCGCGACCTGGGGCCAGCAGCGGGTGGAGCCGTTCGCCGACGTCGATCCGGAGTCGGTGCCGTACTTCTCCCTTGCCTTGTTGCCCAGCCCGGCCTATGCGTCCCGTGTGGACGGTGAGCCCGCGGAAACCCCCGCGGTGCCTGCCGAGCAGGTCACCAGTGGTGAGGTGGTCGTGGTCGGACTCGGCCCGGCGGGACCGCAGTGGCTGACCCCGGAGGCCGAAGCCGAACTGGCGGCCGCCGAGCATGTCGTGGGATACGGGCCGTACGTCGCCCGCGTCCCGCAGCGCGCGGGCCAGCAGCGGCACGCGTCGGGAAACCGCGTCGAGGCCGACCGGGCCGTCGAATCCCTCGAACTGGCTGCCGGGGGAGCGCGGGTCGCCGTGGTGTCCTCCGGTGATCCCGGGGTGTTCGCGATGGCTTCCGCCGTGCTGGAGCAGGCCGCGGCGGGGCACGGCGCCGGGGTGCGGGTGCGGATCGTGCCGGGCGTGACCGCCGCGCAGGCCGCCGCGTCGAGGGTCGGCGCCCCGCTGGGGCACGACTACTGCGTGCTCTCGCTGTCCGACCGCCTCAAGCCGTGGGAGATCATCGAGCGCCGTCTCGACGCCGCCGGTGCCGCGGATCTCGTGCTGGCGCTGTACAACCCGGCCTCGCGTACCCGGAAGACGCAGCTCGCGGACGCCCGCGACGTGTTGTTGCGGCATCGGTCCCCGGAGACTCCGGTCGTCGTCGCCCGTGACGTCGGCGGACCGGAGGAGGACGTCCGCGTGACGACGCTGGGCGGGCTGGATCCGTCCACTGTGGACATGCGGTGCCTGCTGATCGTCGGTTCGTCGAAGACCAGGGTGGACGACGGCTTCGTCTGGACACCCCGCAGTTACTAGCCCCGGCCGGTGAGCTGAAGGGGACTTTCGTCTCATAGGACGCGCTGAAGGGGGGGGTGTGGGGCCGGGGCGCGCGGGCACTACGACGTCAGGGCCCGGCGGGGGTTCGGAAGACCAGGGGGGGGAGTGGGGAGGGGGGGCGGGGGTGT
>NZ_JBHYIQ010000027.1:0-2756 GCF_042739895.1 Amycolatopsis sp. NPDC059021 | reverse complement strand
CGCGTGCCGTCGTAGTCTCTCTTAGACTTACTCGATCTCGAGGACAAGATCGAACTCCAGCCGGCCCCCTCCCCGAACACACACCCCCAAAAAGCTCACGTCGGAAATCACTCGAACGGGTGGTTGTCAGGCGGCGGGCAGCCGGGAGAGTGCGGTGTGGGCGAGGCCCTTCGCCGCCGAGCAGAGATCGGGGTTCGCGATGGCCCGGACCGTGACGGCCAGCGTGTCCGGGCCACTGCCCAGCTGCACGTAGAGCGCGCACTGCGGAGGCTGCTTCGCCGAGGCGTCCCCGAGCAGCGCGGTGCGCCCCTCGAACGTGGTCGCGACGCCCTGGCCGACCGGGAACACCGTCAGGTAGCGGATGCCGACCAGTCCACCGTCCGAAGTGGAGTAACCGCAGGCGGTGGGCGGCTTGGTGGTGGTCTCGTCCCTGGTCAGCGGCTTGCCGACGGCGGACTGGGCTTCCTGCTGGGTGACCAGGGTGGTGCAGTCCGGTTTGGACCCGGGATTGGCCGGGGTGCTCGAAGCGGGCGAGGACGCGGGATTGCCCGGCGTACTCGTCGTTCCCGATTCCCCCGAACACGACGCGCACAGCAGCGACAAGCCCAGTATCCCGGCGGCGAAAGCGCGATCGACCCTCAGCATGCCGGGGATGCTAACAGCCCGCGCCAATCGGCGTCGGAGTTCGAGTTGACACCCTGTCGGCGGGTGCACATACTGCGCCGAAAGGGGGCTGCGGACAAGGGGATTCACGTGAAAAGCCACGTTACGCGGATGTACGAGTTCGGCGTTTATCTCACTGCCGTCGCCGACGACTTTTCCACCGTGCAGTCGTACATCAGAGACGAGCCGACCAACAAATCCGGCTTCACCGGGCTGCTCGAACCGCTGCAGGCGGCGATGGATCTGCTCAACAGCGTGTGCGTCGAAGTGAACAAGCAGTTCGACGAGAAATTGTGCGGCCTTGCCATGGGGGTCCAGACCGCGGCACACGCCTATGGTGAGGTCGACTACCAGGCCGCGGGCACGGTCACCGAAGCGGGCGGTGGCTCCTGACATGGCGACCGCTTACGACAGCACGCCGAACGTCTACGGCGACTGGAAGGACGTCGAACCGATCGATCCCAAGGTGCCTGAGGTGGCGACCACCCACCTCGGGGACGTGGTCAGCGGGAACTTCCCGATCGCGGGCGCGGTCAACTGGATCTACCAGCACATCATCGGGCCGATGGTCGGCACCGGCGACAAGGATCTGTTCGACCTGCTGATCAAACCGCTGACCGGGGATTTCAACCGGATCAGGGCCAACGGCGACGCGTGGGCGACCACCGGTGACATGTACTGGACGATCGCCGGGAACCTCGGCCAGAACAGCGCGAAACTCGTCGAGACCGATTGGCAGGGCGAGGCGGCGGACGCGTTCAACGGCCTCGTCCAAAGTGTCTGGACGGGCGCGCTCTATGTCGCGGAACAGTGCTGCAAATGGATGAAGAAGGGGTTCGACAAACTCGCGGACGTCTCGATCAAGCTCGCCACCCGGGGTGTGCAGCTGCTCGAGAAGATCTTCGACCTGCTGGGAAAACTTGCCAAGAAGGTGATTCCCGGCTGGGGGCAGCTGTGGTCGATCTTCGACTGGGTCGCGAGCGGTTTCGAGGACACGCCGTATATTCACGAGGCACAGGAAATCGTCAGTCTCATCCAGACGGTGATCGGGCTGTACGACTCGCTCAAGAAGCTGGTCCAGGGTATCGAGGGTTACCTGAAGAACATCGACACGATCAAGGAAGCCATCGGCAAGGTTCCCGAGGTCAACAACACCCATGACGCGGTGCAACTGGGCAGGCAGTTCCGGGACGCCAAAAAGGACATGGACGAAAAGAAGAAGCAGGTCGACGACTCCGCCAAGGACATCGACAAGAAGCTGGGCGATCTCGACAAATACGGCCAGGACGCACACTAGGGGGAGACCATGGCACAGCTGCCGAACTGGGCGCTGAACTGGAAGACCGACGACATGGTCGCCGCCGAGCACGCGCTCGACGACGCCGCGGACCAGGCCGAGACGACCATGGCCGAAGCCGACCGGACGCTCTACGAGGTCGAGTCGAACGAACGTCCGGTGACGCCGGAAGAAGCCGAAATGATGAAGCAGTACGCGTCGAGTGACAAGGCGCCGCCGGAATGGCGGGAGCTGGCGCGGCGCGTCGAACGCGGCGAGTTCAGCTGGACCGACTACCTGCAGGGCAAACTCGATCGTGACCCCGGCGTGGTCGCGGCGCTGGACGCCTCCGTCCGCCAAGCGGAAGAAATCGAACCCGGCTCCGTCGCTCCGCCCGCCGCTGAGGCCCCGGGCGACCGGGCCGCTCCGCCGCGTCCGGGACGGCACCGTCGTGACGAGGGTGACGAGGAGGAAGACCTCTCCGAACGCGACTGGTTCTCCTGAACTCCTGCCCCGACGCCACCAGCGGGACTTCCCGGGGCCGAGCGCGCACCGAGGGACGCCCTCGGTGCGTTGAGTGAGCCGAGGGACGCCCTCGGTGCATCGAACGCACCCAGGGACGCCCTTGTCACATCCGCGCCGACCTGTCGGCCCCCACCACTACTGTGTTGGGCAGGGGGCCTCGGGGTGTCCTGAATCTTCCGTTCATTCCTTCAGCGGTGGGGGGGGGGGGACGCGAAAACAACGCCAACCCCCACCCACTCGCAATAACACACGCGCCCACCCCCCCGGGGGCGGGGGGGGCGGGCGCGCGAGC
>NZ_JBHYIQ010000026.1:82851-103456 GCF_042739895.1 Amycolatopsis sp. NPDC059021 | reverse complement strand
GGCCTCCTTCACAACGCTCAACGCTGTGAAGGAGGCCTTCACGGCACCGCAGTGACCCTGGGAGCGCCCACCAGCGAAGCCGTGGACCCGGCAGGTCACGAGAAGATCACGATCATTGTGTACGGTGTTCCGTGATGGACACCACCGCCGCTGCCGCGCCGCCGAGGTTCCTCCTGCCGACCTCCGTCGCGGCGAGAGCGCGTTCCTGGCTGCTGCCCGCCGGGGCCGCGGCGGCGTCCGCGGTGGTGTTCTCGCTGGTCAGCGGTCATCTCATCGACGACAGCTACGTCACCCTGTCGTATGCGAAGAACCTCGCCTTCCACGGCCACTGGGGCCTGGTCGAGCAGGGCATCGCCAACACCGCGACGTCGCCGCTGAACGTGCTGGTCCTCGCGGTGGTGGCGTTCCTGGTGCGTGACGCGGTCCTGGCCGCCGGGATCGTCTTCGTGCTGAGCCAGGTCCTGCTGGTGCTCGGGCTGCGGCGCGTCGCCGCCCGCACCGGCGTCACGTCCGCGTTCCCGCCGCTCGCCTTCGCGATGCTGCTGGTGAATCCGCTGTTGCTATCCTCGATCGGGCTCGAGGTCCCGCTCGGCGCCGCCGGGGTGGTCTGGCTGACGGCGTTCGCCATCGAACGCCGTCCCGTCGCGTTCGGACTCACCGCGGGCCTGCTGGTGCTCGTCCGGATCGATCTGCTGCTTGTCGCCCTCGTCGTCTTCCTCGCCCGGCGCAGGTTCTGGGCCGGGGTCTGGCGCACCATGCTGACCCTGCTCGCGGTCACCGTGCCATGGTTCGCGTTCAGCTGGCTCGTCCTCGGCTCCGCGGTGCCGGACACACTGGTCATCAAGATCGCCCAGCCACCGTGGGGCGCGTTCAGCTTCGCCAACGGCCCGCTGCTCTACCTCCGCAGTTTTCCCGCCGCCGCAACACTTTCCTTTCTACCGCTGCTGTTCGGCGGCGTCGCTGGTCTACTGTGGACGGTCAAGCTGCGGGCCGGCTCGGCGCGGGCACGCAAGCTGGCACCCTTCGCCGCGCTAGCCGTCGCCGGTGCGGCGCACTACCTCGTCTATTCCTGGCTCGGCATGCCGCCCTATCACTGGTACTACGCGTCGAGCATCGTCGGCGCGACGATCTTCCTCGCCGCCGGTGTTTGCGAAGTGCCGCAACGTGCTCGCGCCTGGACGGCCATCGCCGCCGGCGCGATCGTCCTCGCCGGTGTCGCCGCGTACGTGTTGCCAGGGCTGCCGCGCCGGTTCGCGCCGATCACCAGCAACCACGCGGCGTCGGCGGAATACCGGCAGATCGGCGAACAGCTCGGTGCGCTGGCCAAGGGCAGGAAGGTCGAGAGCGCGGGTGAGGCGGGCGCGCTGGCGTACGCCTGTGACTGCGAACTCCTGGACCAGTACTCCGATCGCGGCGCCGTCGACCCGGCCATCGCGGCGACGAAGAACCGCAGCGGCGACCTGGCGCGCGCGTTGCTGGAAGCCAACTTCCGCAACTTCGACCACAGTGTCGCCCCCACGACCCCCGACCTCGTGCTCGCCACGACCCGCCGCGCGCCGCCACCGACAGCGCTGGCGAGCTGGACCATCGATTCGCCGTGGGTGGGGACCCAGCGGCTCTACCTGGCCCCGGCACGCTGACCGATACTGCCGGTATCCTCGAAGGGGGTGCGTCGGACACTCCCGGAATTGACCCAGGGGGTGGGCCAATGGGAGCCGTCCGGAGGTATCTGAGCAACGAGCGGCGCGCGTTCGCCAGCATCTGGCTGTTTCTCCGGCGCCGCAAGGACGTCCCGTCCGACGGCGTCGCGCTGGCGTATTCGGGGCCACGCACGCCGATGCTCATCGTGTTCGCCGTGGTTTCGTTCGTCGAGACCGGCCTGTTGTGGCTGATCGATCTGGGGATCGTGATCGACCTCGTCCTGCTGGTGCTCGGCCTCTACTCGGCGCTGTTCGTGTTCGGCATCTTCGCCGCGTCGGTCACCCGGCCACACGTCGTCTCCCCGCGTGAGGTGCGGATCCGGGCGGGTGTCTTCTACGACGTCCGCGTGCCGCTCACGGACGTGCTGAGCCTGCGGCGGCACAAGCAGACCCATCCACCCACGGTGCGGACGTTCACCGGCGGCGAGCTGATCATGCACGAGGACTACGACACCAACCTCGTCCTCGAACTCCGCGAGCCGATCACCGTGACCCGCCCGCTCGGTGGCACCGAGTCGGTCCGCGTGATCCGTTACTACGCCGAGGAGCCCGACATCGCCGTAAGCGCCTTCGACAGCTTCACGCCGCGACAGGCTGCCTGAGCCCGAGGTCGGCCGAGGCGAGCTGACGCCGGGTGAGCCTGAGGCCCCCGACGATCGCGGCGATGGTGACGAGCGCGTCCAGGAACGGCACGGAGTCCACGGGCAGGGTGTAGGCCATCGCCACGACGACTCCGCCCAGCGCGAGGTTCCCGACGCCCCACCACAGGGTGGCGACGCGCCACAGCTGCCGGACCGCCGCGTCGTCGGCCCAGCGCCGCTCCATCGGCTCGGTGCGGCCGGGCACCATCGTCCGCGCCGCGTGGTAGATGAACGGCCTGCTCCCCACCGCGAGGCTGACGAGCATCCAGCCGCCGACCAGTAGCCCGAACCAGGCGTTGCGGATCAGCAGCAGCCGGGGATCGCCGGAGATCAGCGACACCGCGACGTTGACCACCAGCATCGCGAGCACGAACGAGCCCAGCGGGTCGATCCGCCGCTCCCGCAGCGCCACCCAGCCGACGCGCAGTGCCGGCGGCAGGCCGCCGAGCAACAGCGCCCACAGCGCGTCGACGTCGAACGCGCGGAGCACGTAGAACACCGCCATCGGGATGACGAGATCGCGTGCCAGTACCAGGAATCGGGAGTTGCTCACCGGGTTTGTCATGCTCACAGCGTGTCGTGAGCAGGGTGGGCGGCACATCGATACGCGGGTTGGTCTCCGCGCCGCCCGGTTGGATTCCGGTGTCAACCCGTGGGTTGAGACCCGTCGCTCAGATGGGCAGCTTGCGGAAGACCGGGCGGGGCACGTGCCGCAGCGCGGACATCACCAGGCGGAACTGCGCCGGCGCCCACACCAGGTCCTTGCCCTTGCGGGCGGCGTCGACGGCGATTTCGGCGACCTGCTCGGCGGTCTGCGCCAGCGGGGCGTCCTTCAGGCCCGCCGTCATCTTGGTCTTCACGTGGCCCGGCCGGACCACGGTCACCTTGACGCCGTGCGGCGCGAGCGCCTCGCCGAGACCCAGGTAGAAGCCGTCGAACCCGGCCTTGGTCGAGCCGTAGACGAAGTTCGACCGCCGGACGCGCTCACCGGCCACCGAGGACAGCGCGATCACCGTGCCGTGCCCCTGGACCTTGAGCTTCTCCGACAACGCGACACCGACCGACACCGCGGCGGTGTAGTTCACCGTCGCCGCTTCAACGGCCTTCGCGTGGTCCTGCCACAGCTCCTCGGGGTCGCCGAGCAGGCCGAACGCCACGACCGCGACGTCGATGTCGCCGCCCTCGAACGCCTTGTCCAGCACCGCGGGGTGCGAGGCCGTGTCCTGCGCGTCGAAGTCCACAGTGGACACTTCGGCGCCCTTGTCCTTCAGGCGCTGCGCCGCCGCTTCCAGCCGGGGCGAGGGCCGTGCGGCCAGCACGACGCGCAGCGGCTTTTCGGCCAGGTACTTCTCGGCGATCGCCAGCGCGATGTCGGAGGTGCCGCCGAGCAGCAGCAGGGACTGGGGATTGCCAACCGCGTCGATCACAGTTCGAGCCTCCGGCTCATGTCAGAGGCGAAAACGCCCTCGGGGTCGATGGATGCACGGACCTTGCGCCACTCTTCGAGCCGCGGGTACATCTTCGCGAACGTCTCCGGCGAAGTCCGCGAGTCCTTCGCCGTGTACAACCGGCCACCGGCGGCCAGCACCATTTCGTCCAGCTCGTTGCACAGCGTGCCCAGTCCGGACTTGATCGGGAAGTCGAGGCAGACCATCCAGCCGGTGTCGGGGAACGACAGCGGCGCCCGGTTGCCCTTGCCCATCTGCTTGAAGACGTTGAGCGCCGAGTAGTGCCCGGAGTGCGCGACCTTCTCCACGATCCGGCGGAGGCTCTCGTTCGCGCCGATCGGGGTGCTGAACTGGTACTGGAGGAACCCCTTGCTGCCGTAGCCGCGGTTCCACTCCCCGACCAGGTCGAGCATGTGGTAGAAGGCGGTGATGTTCTGGATCGCCCCCCGGCCGTGCTTCGGGGTCGACCGGTAGTAGAACTCGCCGATCGCGCTCAGCGAGAACTTGTTCATCAGGCCGTTCGGGAACACGTCCGGCACTGTGAGCAACTGCGGTGCCGAGAACTTCAGCGGTTCGGCCCGCAGCTTCGGCGGCAGGTCGTCGAGCTTGGCGAGCGAGCCGCGGGCGAAGGCGCCCCGGCCGAGCTTGCGGCCCTTGTTGATCGTGTCGAACCAGACCGACGAGTAGGTGTAGTTGTCGTCGGAGCCGTCGCTGATGAGGGCGAGGGTGCCGTCGAGGTCGTCGGTGCGGTCGTTGTCGACGATGAAGTACGCGGACTCGGTCTTGGTCATCCGGATCTTGGCGCGCACGATGATGCCGGTCAGGCCGATCCCGGCCACGGTCGCCCAGAACAGCTCGGACTCGGGGCCCTCCGGCGTCAGCGTCCGGATCTTCCCGTCCGCGGTGACCAGGTCCATCGAAACGACGTGGTTGCCGAAGCTGCCCGCGCTGTGGTGGTTCTTGCCGTGGATGTCGTTGGCGATCGCGCCGCCGATGGTGACCTGGCGCGTACCGGGCAGCACCGGGACCCACAGGCCGAACGGCAGTGCCTCGCGCATCAGCGTGTCCAGGCTGACGCCCGCGTCGAGGTCCACGATCGCCGAGTCCGGGTCGATCGAGTGGATCCGGTTCAGCGCGGTCATGTCGACGACAAGGCCGCCCGCGTTCTGCGCCGGGTCGCCGTAGGAGCGGCCGAGCCCCCGTGCGATGACCCCGCGCTCACCCGCTCTCGTTACTGCGCGCGCGATGACCTCCACGTCGGGGGTGCTCAGCACGTCGGCGATGGTCGGTGACGTCCTCGCCCAGCCGGTGAGCGTCTTCCGCTGTGTCTCGGGTGCTTGGGTCACCCGACCAGGGTAGCCACGCCGAACACCGCCCGGAACGTGACCCTGAAGTGCCCGCTTCTACACTTTGCGCATCAAGGCACAAGCGCCCAGGTGGTTGAAAGCGACCGCGAATCGAAGCCGATGAGGTAACAGCAGTGGTGGCGACTGATCCGCAAGCCGATGCGACGGCAGTGACGCCGTCTAGTCCCGGGCTGCTCGGGCAGCTCATCCGCTTCGCCCTCATCGGGGGGTTCTGCGCCCTCGTCGACCTGGGCACCTACTCCTTGCTGCGCGCGGTCGGGATGGACGCGACACCGTGGGTGGACATCGCCCGCGCGATCAGCTTCATCGTGGGCACGACCACGGCGTTCTTCCTGAACCGGCGGTTCACCTTCGCCGGTGGCAGGCGGGGCGGAGGCGCGCAGATCGGCGGGTTCGTGCTGCTCTACGCTGTGACGTTCTTCGTCGCGGTCGGCATGAACCGGTGGATGTTGCACCTGCTGCCCGAGTCGGCGTGGAAAGCCACACTCGGTTGGGTGATCTCGCAGGCAACCGCCACGGTGATCAATTTCGTCATGCTCAAGTGGGTCGTTTTCCGTGAACACCCGGTAAAGGAGAACTGAGGATTCTTATGCCCGGTAAAGCAGTAGCCACCGGACAGGCCCCGAGCGTCGACGTGAAGGTGGCTGGGGAGACCACGTTCACCGAGCACACTCCCCAGGGCAGGCTGACCGCGCAGCGTGGGTTGTATGCGGGTCCGGCTCCGATTGTGAGCAAGGATCTGTATGCGGAGCTGGAGTGGGGCTCGGCGGTGCGGGATCGTGGCGGGGTGACGGTGGAGCCGTCGTCGCGGGTGTCGGGGAACACGTATTTCGGGCGGTTCCCGGCCAGTTACTGGCAGCGGTGGACCACGGTGACCGAGGTCGCTGTGGAGGCGGTTGTCACGGGGGACGGGCAGCTGTCGATGGGTGCCTCGGATGTCGAGGGTGAGCCGCGGGTGATCACCGCCGAGCAGGTCACGGGCGCCAAGCAGCAGTTGGTGACGTTGACGGCGAAGCTGGACAAGTTCTACGACGGCGGCGCGCTGTGGCTGGACTTGGAGACCGAGGGTGGGCAGACGCTGCGGGTGGAGCGGGTCCGCTGGACGGTGGAGGCGCCGGAGAAGATCCGGCCGACCGCGGTGACGATCTGCACGATGAACCGCGCCGATGACTGCCTGAAGAATTTGCAGGCGCTGGCGGCGGATGTGTCGTCGCTGGACACGCTGGACGCGATCTACGTCGCCGATCAGGGCACCGATCTGGTGGAGTCCCGTGACGGGTTCGAGCAGGTCGCGAAGGACCTGGGGGAGAAGCTGCACTACATCAAGCAGCCGAACCTCGGCGGTGCCGGTGGGTTCACGCGGGGCCTGTACGAGGTGGCCGGGCACACGGCGACCGAGCACGCGAACGTGTTGTTCATGGACGACGACGTGTTGCTGGAGCCGGATCTGGTGATCCGGATGACGGCGTTCTCCAACCGGCAGGCGAATCCGATCATCGTGGGTGGGCAGATGCTGAATCTGCTGCACCCGAATCAGCTGCATGTGGGGGCGGAGTACGCGAACCTCAACACGCTGGAGCCGGGCAAGCCGGTGGAGCATTCGCTGGAGACGGCGGATCTTTTGGGGATCGATGAGGAGACGTTGAAGCCGAACCGGCAGGATCGGCGGCTGGATGCGGGGTATAACGGGTGGTGGTCGTGCCTGATCCCGTATGAGGTGGTCAAGGCGGTCGGGTATCCGATGCCGTTCTTTTTCCAGTGGGATGACGCGGAGTATTCGTATCGGGCGCGGGCGGCGGGGTTCCCGACGGTGACGTTGCCGGGTGCGGGGGTGTGGCACGCGGACTTCCACTGGAAGGACTGGGATGAGTGGCACCGGTATTTCAATCTGCGGAATTCGATCATCACCGCGGCGTTGCATTCGCCGTTCAACCTGAATCTGCTGTCGCGGGTGCTGGTGGCGCAGATCGTGCGGTATCTGCTGGGGATGCAGTACGGGCTGACCGCCACGCTGCTCAAGGCGGTGGAGGACTTCCTGGAGGGCCCGGAGGTCCTGCGTGATGGCGGGGTCGCGGCGATGCAGGAGATCCGCCGCATCCGCGATGCCTACCCGGAGACCAAACGCCACAAGGCCACCGACGTGCCCGGCATCGCCTCCAACGACATCGGCATCATCAACGCCGCGCCGCGGCCGAGCCTGCAGCGCCTGGTGCTGATCAAGCGGATCCTCGACCGGGTCCTCGGCCGTACCCGGTTCTCGCTCGGCGCGATCCCGAACGACGAGGCCCACTGGTGGCACATCGCGCAGTTCGACACCGCCGTGGTCACGGACGCGAACCAGGAAGGCGTGCGGGTCCGCTCCTACGACAAGGCGAAGATGATCGACCTCGCCCGCCGGAGCGCCAAGGTGATCAACCGGCTCCGCAAGGAAGGCGCCGCCGTCCAGGAGCAGTACAAGCGCGCCATGCCCGAGCTGACCTCGCGCGACAACTGGACCCGTCTCTACGGGCTCTGAGCCAAGCCGCACACACGCCGAAGGCCACCGTCGAGGGACTCCGCGTCCCCCGGAGGTGGCCTTCGGCGTGTCCGGGGAACCCAGGCCGCGCGGCGGAAATCAGCTGTGCAGGCCGAAGACGGTGGACTTGCGGTTGAGGTCGTCGATGTAGGCCGCCGCGACATGGGCGAAGTTGATCGCCACGGTCGAGCCGTCCTTCGTGCGCACGGTGGTGACCGTGCCTTCCTTGACGAGGTCGGTCAGTTTCTCTTCCAGAGTCCCGGAATCCTCCTGCGTGAGGGCGAACAGGAGTGGTTCGCCGCCGGTGGCCAGGTGCAGCACGAGCGCGGGTTTGGGTTCTGCCATGCGTCCATCGCACCAGCGCGTGATCACCCCGGCAAGCGGGTTCGCGCAGAGCTGAGTGGTCCCGGCGTCCGGCTGCGCCGCTCCCGTGGCGTGGTCTACCGTTTCCCCGAGAACCGGACAGATCCGCAGGGGGCAAAGGCGATGCCGCATTCGTTCTCGCTGTCGCTGGCAGCGGTGGACATCCTGACCGAGCTCCACGATCTCGGCAGGGCACCCATCCCGTTCCAGGTGCCCCACGTCGGGACGACGGTCGAGCAGCGGGCGATGATCCGCGAGGCGGTACTGCGTGATCTCGACGGCCGCGGCATGCTCCAGCGGGGCAGGCTGGACGCCGACATCGAGCTGGCGCTGACGACCTTCGTCCGCGGTGACCTCGCCATCACCGCGGCCGCCCAGCTCGACGACCGTCAGCTGTTCGCGAGGGTCGCCTCGAACGGGCGATTCGCGGTGCTGGTCCGGCAGGACGAGAACCTCCTGGTGTTCGAGGAGACGAGGCCGACCGGCATCGTGGCCGCGATCGTCGACCTGCTGCCGCTGACCCCGGCCGCGCCGGGACAGTCGGTGACCATCGCCCGGCCCGCGCCGCAGCCGCAGCGCACGCAGCGTCAGGACGACAGTTACGATCCGTTCGCGGGAGTGAACGCTCCGCGGTCGCAGTCCGGCACGTCGCAGCTGCGGATGGTCGAGCGGATCTTCGAGAAGCCGAAGCAGCGGATCGGCCAGTTCACCGCCTACGTCCGGGGCGGCAACGGCAAGGACACCAGCCTGCCGACGCTGGCCTGGTTCGACACCGAGGCCGGCCGCTATCTGATGACCAGCAACGACGCCGCCGACGGCCAGCGGTGGCTCACCTACGCGCCCGCCGACAACGCCCGGATCGCCCAGCAGCTCTACACCCAGCTCGAGGGTCATTTCTAAAGGCGCGGGAACCGGCCGTCGCCCGGTCGCGTCGTAGTGCACGGTGACTGAGCGGTGCTCAGGTGAATCGGATGAAAGCCCGTTGCACAGTGTGCCCGGCTAGTAGACTGCGGGGCGCAGACGCACGGGCGAGGATATGGGGCGGCGATGAGTTTCCAGGCTGATTCAGGTGGCGGGGCGGTCGGCCAGGGAATCATGGCCGCGGGGGCTGCCGCGTTCGCTGCCGGCGGGATGAACATTCAGGCCGTCAAGGCCGTCACCGACGAGACGCAGAAGCTCGTCAACGCGGCCAAGAGCGGTGGTTTCAAGATCACCGCCGCCGGTGTGGAGCCGCTGCGCAAGGCGCTGAACGACATGGCCACCAAGCTCGACAGCCTCAAGGGCAAGACCCAGGTGCTCTCCCAGGCCCCGCAGCTCGGCAGTCACCCCTACGGGCACACCGTCGCCGCGCACGACCAGAAGGGCGCGGCCGAGGCGGCCGGGTCGGCCCAGCAGGTGCTGCAGCAGTTCAGTTCGGTGCTCAAGCAGGCCGACGAGGCGCTGGCCAGGGCCGCCGGTCTTTACAAGGAGACCGAGCAGCGCGCGGCGGACCTCTCCAAGTCCGTCAAGACCCTCGAGGCCTGAGGCCGATGCGGAACCTGCTCCTGCGCTCCACGTTCGCGCTGGCCGCGGGCGCGTTCGTGCTCGCGGGCTGCTCCAGCCAGCAGTCCGGCACCGCCTCTCCGGCGGGCACGGCGTCCGGCGGGCCTTCCTCGCCGCCGGCGTCCGCGAGTGGCCTTCCCGGTGGCGGCACGGCGTCGCTGGACCCGTGCACGCTGGTCAGCGGGTCGGATCTCAGTACGTATGGCACTTTCGACGGGCCGACGAAGCAGGACGTCGGCGCGGGCGCGCGGGACTGTCAGCTCGTGCGCCAGCGGGCGAACGCCTCGGATGACACGCTGACCGTCGACATCACGGTGCGGGACAATGCCGGGCTGGACGCGCTGCCGGACAACGGCGGCGGCAAGAAGCCCGGAACCATGACGAGCGGCCGCAAGGCCATCCAGGCGCCGCAGCCGCCGGAGGGCTGCGTGCTCGCGCTCGCGGTCGGCACCGGCTCGCGGGTCGACGTCTCGATCGTGTCCGCTGATTCGGCCAAGGCCTGCGACATCGCCTCGAAGGTCGCCGACGTCGTCGAACCCAAGCTTCCCAAGGCGTAAAGGGGGACCAAGATGAGCACGCCATCGGCCAAGACACCCGACCTGACGCAGCGCCAGGTCGCCGAGTTGTCCCCGGCCCAGCGCGACGCCTACTTCGACAAGAAGGCGCAAGAGGGCGTCGACAAGGACAACTGGCTCTTCGGCGTCATCCAGACCTGGCTCGCTTCGGGTAAGGCGAAACAGCAGTCCACCGAGGTCGGGGACAAGAACGTCAAGGACCTCACCACCGGCCGGGACGTCGAGTACGTCAAGGGCCTGCACCCGTCCGACGCGGACTACCTCGGGCACGAGCACACGCAGCTCAAGGGCTACCTCGACCAGAACCTCAACGTCGAGCAGGTCTCGAACGTCTCCAACGCCTACTTCGACGTGCACAAGGCGTTCGAGCAGTTCGCCACGACGATGACCGAGGCGGTCAACAAGTCGAAGGGCACCTGGGAGGGCGCCGCGGCGGGGAACGCGCAGGCCTACTTCACCAGCCTCGGCAAATGGGCCGACGCCAACTCCCAGAACGCGAAGCTGGCTTCGGAAACCACGTACGACCAGGGCACCGCCGCGGCCAACGCGAAGAACAGCATGCCCAAGCCGATCCCGTTCAGCTGGGGCGACGAGTTCAAGTCGTGGGCGACGTCGAATCCGTTCAACCTCGGCGACAACATCGACAAGTCGATCCAGAAGCAGCAGGACAGCAACAAGGCACACGAGGACGCGGCCCGCGTCATGTCGAGCTACGACAAGCAGCTCTACGAGGCCGCGTCGAAGCAGCCCGTGTTCGCCGAGCCCCCGAAGTTCAGCGTCGGCGGAGGTGGCAAGACCGAGCCGTCCGACAGCGACAAGAACAAGGGCGGCGGGAACAACACCGGCAACGTCAACATCCCCGGTGGCAACAACTTCAGCGGCAACACCGGCGGCGGTGGCTCCGGCGGGGGCGGCTCGTCGATCCCCGGCGGGTCGGTCAACATTCCCGGCGGCGGTTCGTCGATCCCCAGCGCGCCCGGCTCGATCACCGGATCGGGCCACCTGCCGGTGGGCAGCGGCACGGCTCCGTCCGGCTACGTGCCGCCGAGCCCGTCGCTGCCGACGCCGAACAACGCCAACACCGCCATGCCCATGGGGATGGGCCCGATGCCGATGGGTGGCATGGGGCCGATGGGCGGCATGGGTGGTGACGCCGAGTACAACAGCAAGGTCGGCCGTGGCGGCGGCTTCGGCCCCGGTGGCGGTTCGGGTTCCACTCCGGGCGCCGGTGCCGGTTCGGGTGCCGCCCGGCCCGGTGGCATCGGCGCGGCCGAGACCGCCGCGGGTCGCGGCATGGGTGGCCTCGGCTCCGGCGCGGGTGGCCGCGGTGGCATGGGCGCCGGTGGCATGGGCGGCGCTCGTGGCCAGCACGGGGAGGGTGACGAGGACACCGAGCACCAGCGTCCGACCTACCTCGTCGAGGGTGACCCGGACGAGGTCTTCGGTACCGACATGCGGACCGCGCCCCCGGTCATCGGCGAATAGCGTTCACTACGAAAGCCGCCCCGTCCCGGAAAAGGGACGGGGCGGCTTTTCGTGTTCCGGAGTGCGTGCTCGTCCACAGTGGACGGAGCAGCGATCAGTAGCGGAAGAACTTCTCCTGCCGGCCCTGGCGGACCAGCTTCAGCCACTGCAGAAATGCCTTCGGATCCCGCTTCACACCGACGAAGTAGAGGCCGAAGCGGATCACTTCGAGCGCGCCGATCTTGCGCATACCCGGCTGGGAAAGCAGGTAACCCCGGTTGCGGTAGGTGTAGTAGCGCTTGACCTCGTTCTCGGGGTCCTGCGCGTGGAACTTGCCACCCAGCATCGGCTTGAACTCGTCGGAGCCGTCCGGGTGCAGGTAGGTCGCCTTGAGCGAGGTGCCGAACGGCAGCCCGGACCTGGCCAGCCGCCGGTGCAGTTCGACCTCGTCGCCGCGGAAGAACAGCCGCAGATCCGGCACGCCCACGACGTCCAAAGTGGACGCCCGGAACAGAGCGCCGTTCATCAGCGAGGCGATGCCGGGCAGGAAGTCGGTGCCGAGCTCGGCCGAGGAGCGTTTCCAGGTGAGCCCGCGGCGCAGCGGGAAGGCGAGTTTCGCGGGCGCGTCGATGTTCGCCACCACCGGCGAGATCTCGGCGAGTCCGCGTTTTTCGGCTTCCTCCAGCAGCGTCGCGAGGACGTGCTCGTCGGCGGGGCGGCCGTCGTCGTCCGCCAGCCAGATCCACTCCGCGCCGAGCGACAGCGCGTGCAGCATGCCGAGCGCGAACCCGCCGGCGCCGCCGAGGTTCCGGTGCGAGGGCAGGTACGTGAAGGGCAGCGGGTACCCCTCGACGACGTCGCGTGCGGACTGGTCCGGCCCGTTGTCGACCACCACGAGGTGATCGACCGCGCGGGTCTGGGCGGCGATGACCTTGAGCGAGTCCGCGAGCAGTTCGCGCCGGTGTCGCGTGACGACCACGCCGACGACGGCGCCTTCGGGCAGCTGCCGGGTCTCGCTGGTCATTACTCTCCGCCGTTCGTCGTCGCCACCGGCTCGATGCCCAGGCGCTCCAGGGTTTCCTTGCCCATGTCCTCGAAGGGGTCACGGCCCTTGTACCCGGTGAGGACGTCTCGCAGCGAACCGCGTTGCTTGATGTGGCCTTCGTCCATCCAGAGCGCGGAGTCGCACAGTTCGAAGAGGAACTCGTCGGCGTGGCTGGCGAACACCAGGATGCCGGAGCGCTTCACCAGGTCCTTGAGCCGGTCGCGAGCCTTGTTGAGGAAGGCCGCGTCGACCGCGCCGATGCCCTCGTCGAGGATCAGGATCTCGGGGTCGATCGAGGTGACCACGCCGAGCGCGAGCCGGACCCGCATACCCGTCGAGTACGTCCGCAGCGGCATCTTCAGGTAGTCGCCCAGCTCGGTGAACTCGGCGATGTCGTCGACCCGCTTCTCCATCTCCTTGGCGGTCATGCCGAGGAACAGGCCGCGGATGATGATGTTCTCCTCGCCGGAGATCTCCGGGTCCATCCCGATGCCGAGGTCGAAGACGGGCGCGATCTTGCCGACGATCCTCGCCGACCCGCGGGTCGGCTCGTAGATTCCGGCGAGCAGCCGCAGCAGGGTCGACTTCCCGGCGCCGTTGTGCCCGACCAGCCCGACCCGGTCGCCTTCGCGCAGGGTCAGGCTCACATCGTGGAGGGCCTCGATGATCGGCACCTTGGTGTCGGTGCCGATCTTGCCGCCGACCTTGCCGAGGACCTTCTTCTTCATCGATCGCGTCTTGGCGTCGAAGATCGGGAAGTCCACGAACGCGTTGTGAACGTCAATGCTGACCATGTGTCACACCCAATACGAGACGCGTGCGCGGTAGTTGCGCATGGCGACGAGCGCGAGCGCCCAGCCGACGATGGTGATGGAGCCGACCACGATCCAGTTGCCGACGGTGAAGGACTGTCCGAGCAGCGGGGCACGGACCACCTGCATGAAGTGGTAGAGCGGATTCGCCTGGATGATCGGCAGGACGACCTTCGAGAGGCCTTCGCGGGTCCCGCCCGCGAGCAGCTGGTCGACCGGCCAGACGATCGGAGTGCCGTAGAACATCAGCTGGATCAGGGAGTTGATCACCTGCGGGATGTCGCGGAACCGGGTGGAGGCGATGCCGAGCAGCAACGTCACCCAGCCCGCGTTGAGCGCCAGCAGGAGGAAGCCGGGGATCGCGAGGAAGATGTTCCAGCTGAGCCCGGGATGGCAGAGGTGGGTGGCGTCGCAGGCGCCGTGCTGGGTACCCAGCGAGTACGGGTTGTCGAGGGTGGCGAAGAAGATCGCCACCACGATCACGTAGACGATCAGGTTGTGCGCCAGCAGCAGGGTCTGGCGCCACACCGTCCGCAGCGCGTACACGCTCAGCGGTGCTGGGAGCTGTTTGATCAGCCCCTCGTTCGAGATGAACGTCTCCATGCCCTCGGCGAGGCAGCCGCTGATGAAGCCCCAGATGATGAAGCCGGTGGACAGGTAGGGGAGAAACACCGCTACCGACAGGTGGAACAGCTGCGAGTACAGCAGTCCGAGGCCCAGCGCGATGACGGCCTGGCTGATGGTGATCCAGAACGGCCCGATCACCGAGCGGCGGTAGCGCTGCTTGATGTCCTGCCAGCCCAGGTGGCCCCAGAGTTCGCGGGCCCGGAACCCGGCCTTGATGTCGGCGAAGGCACGCTTGAACGTCTTGCTGTCCGACACCGGGTGGACCGGTGCCGCGACGCTGGATTCGGCTGTGTGAACCGTGCTGGTCGCATGCACGTGGACGAGGGTACCGATGGGGTGAGCGGCGCTGGGTTCGCCCCGCCTTCTGGTTGTAACCGGTACGTCTCCGGTACGACACGAAGCGTGTTCCGTGCGGTCCGTCCGGGCGTACCTTGGTGCGAGTCCGGGTGCGAGCCGGTCGAATCGGGCACCGATCTTCCTAGGGTGGGCGAATGACGTCCGAGATCAGGCCGTTCCATGTCGACATTCCCCAAGCCCAGCTCGACGATCTCGCCGCGCGGCTGGCGAACACCCGCTGGCCCGATCAGCCCACCGGCCTCGGCTGGCGGCTCGGCGCGCCGGTCGATTACGTGCGTGAGCTGGCCGAATACTGGCGGCTGGACTTCGACTGGCGGGCCCGCGAGCGGTGGCTCAACGAGTTCCCGCAGTTCACGACGACAATCGATGGCGCGAACGTCCATTTCACGCACCTCCGCTCGCCGGAGCCGGACGCGGTGCCGCTCCTGCTCACCCATGGCTGGCCGGGGTCGTTCGTCGAATTCCTCGGCATGGCCGGGGCGCTGGCGGATCCGCGGGCGCACGACGGTGATCCCGCCGACGCCTTCCATGTCGTCGTGCCCTCGATCCCGGGGTTCGGCTTCTCCGGGCCACCCACGGATCCCGACTGGGGCCCTGAGCGGGTCGCGGACGCGTTCGCCGAGCTGATGAGCGGGCTGGGCTACGAGCGCTTCTGCGCACACGGCGGTGACTGGGGCGCGATCATCACGCGGCAGCTCGCGGTGCGGCATCCGGAGCGGCTGCACGGCGCGCACGTGACGACCATGCTGGGCGCGGTGGCGAAGACCCCGGCCGATCTGGAGGGGCTCACCGGCGACGACCGGGCGCGCGCGGAGCTGTCACTGGCCAGGTTCGGCCGGTTCACCCGGGACGGCATGGGCCATGTGTTCATCCAGGGCACCAGGGCGCAAACGCTTTCCTACGGCCTGACCGACTCGCCGTCAGGTCAGCTCGCGTGGATCGCCGAAAAGTTCCGGACGTTCTCCAGCATCGACGCGGACAGCGCTGACGTCGTAGATCGCGACACCCTGCTCACGAACGTCGCGATCTACTGGTTCACCGCGACCGCGAACTCGTCGGCGCGGATCTACCAGAGCGCGCTCGCCGCCGTGGGGGCGCAGCCGCCGTCGACGGTTCCGACAGCCCTCGCGCACTTCCCGGACGACACGACCCTGCCGGTCCGGGCCCTCGCCGAGCGGACCGACCCGATCGTGCGCTGGACGGAGTTCGACCGCGGTGGTCACTTCCCGGGGCTGGAACAGCCGGACCTGCTACTCGGCGATCTCCGTGCCTTCTTCCGCGAGGTCGCGCGGCGATAGCAAAGGTCCCTTGCTCCCGCTCCACCCCGGGCCGAAATGCCGTTAAGGCCACCTTACGGGCGTCAGACGCCCGCAAGGTGGCCTTAACGGCTTGTGGTGACTACAGGTACTGGCCGGTGCCGGAGATGCCGTGGCCGTGGCCCTCGCCGGGTGCGGCCGACGAGCCGGCAGGCAGTCCGCGGCGCATCTGCTCGAGCTGCACCCGCGCGGCCATCTGCTGGGCGAACAACGCGGTCTGGATGCCGGAGAACAGCCCCTCCAGCCAGCCGACGAGCTGGGCCTGCGCGATCCGCAGCTCGGCGTCCGACGGCGTGGAGTCCTCGGTGAACGGGCGGACCAGCCGCTCCAGCTCGTCCTGCAGTTCCGGGGCGAGGGCCTGCTCCAGTTCGCGGACGGAGGTCTGGTGGATCTCGCGCAGCCGGTTGCGGCTCGCGTCGTCGAGCGGTGCGGCGCGGACCTCCTCCAGCAGCTGCTTGATCATCGTGCCGATCCGCATCACCTTGGCGGGTTCTTCGATCAGCTCGCCGACGCCGTCCGCTTCGGCTCCGCCACCGTCGGGGGAGAGTCGCGCGGTGCCCACCGGCGTCCCGTCCGGGCCGACCACCACCACGTGGGGTGAGGCCTCGCCGCCGGCGTCACCGGCTGTGCTCGTTTCCCGGGGGTTCGGCTCCGTCATGTGCTCCATCCTGGCGTGCGGCCGATACGTCGGCGCATCGGGTGCTCGTGTCCGTCTCCGAGAGTAGCGGCAAACGTGCTGTGATGTGGCCTTCTGCCCAACCCCGGGCGCGACGCGGAACGGCACGACCGTACGGTGTCCCCATGGCGTTCGACGTCGCTCGTATCCGTGGGTTGTTCCCCGCACTGGGTGACGGCTGGATTCATTTCGACGGCGCCGCCGGAATGCTCGTCCCGGAACAGGTCGCTTCGGCCGTTTCCACCGCGATGCGGGCTCCGGTTTCCGGGCCGGGCGGGGCGTTCCCCGCCTCCCAGCGCGCGGAAAGCATCGTCACCGCGGCTCGGCGCGCGGTCGCCGATCTGGTCGGCGCGGACCCGGGCGCCGTCGTGCTCGGGCCGAGCGCGCCGGTGCTGTTGCGCCGCCTCGTCGACGCGCTCGCCGAACGCTGGACGATCGGGGACGAGATCGTCGTGTCCCGGCTCGACGAGCAGGCGAACCTGGCGCCGTGGCAGCGCGCCGCGAAGCGGGTCGGCGCGGTCGTCCGCTGGGGCGAGATCGACATCGAAACCTGCGAGCTGCCCGCCTGGCAGTACGAGAACCTGGTCACGGCGCGCACCAAGGCCGTGGCGGTCACCCTGGCCTCGGGCTCGGTCGGGACGCGGCCGGACGTGCCGACGGTGATCGAGTTCGCCAAGCGCGTCGGCGCGCTGGTGGTGGTCGACGCCACCTACGCCGCGCCGTTCGTCCCGCTCGACCTCAACGCGCTCGGCGCCGACGTGCTCGTGGTGTCCGCGCAGGCCTGGGGCGGGCCGTCGGTGGGGGCGCTGGTGTTCCGCGATCCGGAGATGCTGGAACGTATCCCGTCGGTGTCGCTGGACCCGCTCGCTCGCGGCGCCGCGCGCCTGGAACTCGGCCCGCACGCGTACCCGTTGCTCGCCGGGCTCATCGCCTCGATCGACTACCTCGCCGGGCTCGACGACGCGGCATCGGGGTCGCGGCGCGAGCGGCTGGTCACCTCGCTCGGCTCAGCGAAGTCGTACCACGCGGGCCTGCTCGCGCAGCTGGCCACGGAGCTGCGCTCGATGCAGCACGTGATGGTCATCGGCGACGCGATGCGGCGCATCCCGGCGCTGGCGTTCGCCATCGCCGGCCGCAAGGCGCCGGAGGTCGCGGAGTACCTGGCGTCGCAGGGATTGTGTGCCTTCGCCGACGACGGGACGAGCGGCGTCTTCGCGTCACTCGGCGTCGGCGAGGTCGGGGGAGCGGTACGGATCGGGCTCGCGCACTACTCCAACGTCTTCGAGATCAACCAGCTCGTGCGTGTCCTGGAAGAGCTGCGGTAAGCGCGTTCCCCGTACTCGCGGGGCTGGTCCGCGGTCGCTGTGCACCAGACCCTGGCTGCCGACATGCTTCCTCGCGCCGGCGGGGATGAGCCAGAATCCGCGGTGTCGCACTCGCGATTCCGGCAACGTTCCCCGCGGCGGCGGGGATGACCTCCAGGACCCCTTGCGCGGTCAGGATTTCGCGGCGAGCAGGACCTTGCCGAACACCGAGCCGTCCTCCAGCGCGCGATGCGCGTCGGCGGCCTCGGCCATCGGCACGACCTGGCCGACGATCGGCTTGACCGAGCCCTGTTCGACCAGCGGCCACAGCCGGGCACGGACGTCGGCGACGATCGCGGCCTTCTGGTCCAGCGGCCGGGCACGCAGTCCGGCGGCGAACACGCTGGCGCGCTTGCCCAGCAGCTTCCCGACGTTCAGCTCGCCCTTGACGCCGCCCTGCATCCCGATGATCACCAGCCGCCCGTCCATCGCCAGCGCGCTGAGGTTGCGGTCCACATAGGACGCACCCATGTTGTCGAGGATGACGTCCGCGCCGTGGGTCTGGTTCTTGAGCACCTCGACGAAGTCCTCGTCGCGGTAGTTGATGGTGATGTCGGCGCCGAGCTGGCGGCAGCTCTCCAGCCGCTCGGCCGAGCCCGCGGTGACCGCGACCGTCGCGCCGAGGGCCTTGCCGACCTGGATCGCGTGCGTGCCGATGCCGCCCGCGCCGCCGTGCACCAGCAGGACGTCGCCCTCGCCGAGCTTGCCGTGCATCACGACGTTCGCCCACACCGTGCAGGCGACCTCGGGCAGCCCGGCCGCGGCGATCGTGTCGACTTCGCCGGGGATCGGCAGCAGCTGTCCCGCCGGGACGACGACCTTCTCCGCGTAGCCACCACCGGCCAGCAGCGCGCACACCTCGTCGCCGACCTGCCAGCCTTCGACGTCCTCGCCGAGTTCGGCGATCGTCCCCGAACACTCCAGGCCGAGGATTTCGCTGGCTCCCGGCGGTGGTGGGTACACGCCGATCCGCTGCAACAGGTCCGCCCGGTTCACCGCGCTCGCCGTGACGTCCAGCAGGACCTCGCCGGGGCCGGGTGACGGGTCGGGCACCTCGGTCCACTCGAGAACTTCGGGTCCACCGGGCTCACGGATAGAGATCGCGTACATGCCGTCGACTGTATCCCGGGGGCAGGGGAGTGCGCCGAATGCCGCATTGACGTTGCGGACACCGGGAACAAAGGTGTCACCATGTCACATAACCGAAGAAGATTCGTCGCGCCGATGGCTCTTGCCGCCTGCGCCACGCTCGCTCTGGGGGCGACACCGGCCGCGGCCACCGGGGAACCGGACGGACCCGCGCTCGCGAAGCAGCTCGTCAAGAAGGTCGGCGTCGCCGGGATCAACCGGCATCTCGTCGCGTTCCAGCGGTTCGCCGACACCAGCAACGGCACCCGCGCGGCCAGTACGGACGGGCACAAGAAGTCCGCCGAATACATCGCGACCAAGCTCGAGGCCGCGGGCTACGACGTCACGCGGCAGGAATTCCCCTTCACCTACAGCGAAACCCTCGCCGAGAAGCTGACCGCCGCCGGCGGCGACGTGCCGGTCATCGCGATGGAGTACACGAAGTCGACGCCGGTCGGCGGCATCACGGCGCCGCTCGCGGTCGTCCCGGTCAGCGACGCGACCGGCTGCGCGGCCACCGGCTACCCCGACGTCACCGGCAAGATCGCCCTGATCAAGCGCGGTGGCTGCTCGTTCGCGCAGAAGCAGCAGTCCGCCGCGGCGGCGGGCGCGATCGGCGCGATCGTCTACAACAACGAGGCCGGTGCCCTCAACGGCACGCTCGGCGGACCGGAGAACGCCAAGATCCCGACCGGCGGGGTCACCCAGGCGGCCGGGGAAGCGCTTGCCAAGCAGGGCGGCGTGTCGGTGACGCTCGAGCTGCGTGCCTTCCAGGAGGCGCGCACCAGCTACAACGTCCTCGCCGAGACCAAGACCGGGCGCAAGGACAACGTCGTGATGCTCGGCGCCCACCTCGACAGCGTCCCGGCCGGGCCGGGCATCAACGACAACGGGACCGGTTCGGCGACCCTGCTCGAGACCGCGCTGCAGCTCGGCGGCAAGCCGAAGACCAACAACGCCGTCCGGTTCGGGTTCTGGAGTGCCGAGGAGTTCGGCCTCGTCGGCTCGAAGTACTACGTCAATTCGCTGAGCTTCGAGCAGCAGCTCGATCTCGCGCTGTACCTGAACTTCGACATGACCGGCTCGCCGAACGCCGGGTACTTCGCCTACGACGGTGACAATTCGGACAACGTCGGTGCGGGCCCCGGCCCGTATGGTTCGGCGCAGATCGAGAAGACCTTCGTCGACTACCTCGGCTCGAAGGGTGTCCAGGTCGAGGGCACCGACTTCACCGGCCGCTCCGACTACGGCGGCTTCATCGCCGCCGGTATCCCGGCCGGCGGGCTCGACACCGGCGCGGAGGGCCTCAAGACCGCCGCGCAGGCCGCGAAGTGGGGCGGTACGGCGGGCGTCGCGTACGACCCCTGCTACCACAAGGCCTGCGACAACCTGGGCAACGTCGACCGGGTCGCGCTGGACCGCAACGCCGACGGCGTGGCATGGGCGCTCGGCGTCTACGCGACCAGCACGGAGACCATCAACGGCGTCGCACCGGGCAAGGCCGCCAAGGCCAAGGCCCAGCGGGCCGCCGAACGTGGCGCGCAGCGGCAGTCCCTGGCGCCCGCGGGCACCATGGACCCGCACCACACCGCCGCGTAACAGGTCATAACGGTCCGTGGGGGGGGGGGGGGGGCGGCGCGGGCTGCGGGGGGGTGGGGGCGCCCG
>NZ_JBHYIQ010000026.1:62264-82841 GCF_042739895.1 Amycolatopsis sp. NPDC059021 | reverse complement strand
CCTCAAGGGACTCTGAGTCCCTTGAGGAGGCCCCCACGGACCTTCGCGTCAGCCCAGATCGCGGGCGGAGAACGTGTCGCAGCGCGCGGGCTGCCCGGTCTGGAACCCGGTCGTGAACCACTTCTCCCGCTGCTTCGACGACCCGTGGGTGAACTTCGACCGGTCCACCTGGCCACCGCCGAGCTTGCTCTGGATGTAGTCGTCCCCGATCCGCGACGCCGTGTCCAGCGCGCGGCTGATGTCATCCTGCGTGATGTCGGAGATCAACGGCTTGCCGCTCTGCGACGGCGTCTTCGTCGCGTGGTTGGCCCACACCCCGGCGTAGCAGTCGGCCTGCAGCTCAAGCCGCACCGAGCCGGACGTCGGCCCGGTGCCGCCGCCCTTCTTCGACGCCCCCGTCAGGTTCTGCACGTGGTGGCCGTACTCGTGCGCGAGCACGTAGGCCTCGGGGAACGGACCGCCCTTCGCGCCGAAACGCGTCTGGAGCTCGTTGAAGAACGTCAGGTCGATGTAGACCTGGGAGTCGGCGGGACAGTAGAACGGCCCGGTGTCCGACGTCGCGCTGCCGCAGCCGCCGGTCCGCACCCCGCCGCTGAAGAAGTTCGTCGGCGCCTTCCGGTAAGTCTGACCGGACCGCGAGAACTCCTGCGTCCAGAAGTCCTGGATCGAGTTGATCGTCGCGACGACAGCGCAGTCGTGGTTGCGGTTCGCGTCCGCACCCGTCTTGCACTGGCTCGCCAGCTTCCCGTTGTCGATCTGCTGGCCCGACCGCACGTCGCCGAGTCCAAGCCCCCCGCCGCCACTACTGACGTGGCCGGGGCTCGCGCCACCGAACTGCGAGATCAGGAAGTAGATGACCAGCCCGACCAGGCCGACCCCGCCCCCGCCGATCGCCAGACGGCCGCCGATCCCGCCGCCACCACCGCCACTGCCCCGCAGATCCTGGACCTCGGAGGTGTCCAACTCCGCGTCGTCGTCGAATCGCACGGCACAAGAGTAGCCGTGGAGCGGCGCTTCTCCATGGCGGGCGATGGCAGGGCACGGACAAAGCGGCCCGACACGCGCCTGGGTGCGGCCACACGCTACCGGCCGCACCCAGGACTACCGAGGTTTGTTGTCACACATCTCTTCGGGCCGGTCAACCGCACCCGGGCCGGCGCACCGGCACTGCCGCCGCGGACGCCGAGACCGCGGCGAGATCCAGGCCGGAACGACGCCGAATGCGCGAGAAGAATGCCGAGCGCATGTAAGAAGCCCGCGCTCTCAAGCTGCTCACAATCACGACCGAACCGGTACAGCACCGTGCCGGCCGCGGGGACACAGCGGGCGGTCAACCGCGAGGATCACCCACCACGCAACCACCTGACCTCTCCCGGATGGAGGCCTGGTGCCGGCACGCCCCGGCGGCGTGCTCTGTACCGGACCAACCATCCGCTGTAAAGCAGAATGCGCCTTTTCCGGCCGACTCTCAACCTTTTCGTAACCCCCCTTCGGGGGATATCGGACATGCCCCACACCGGACCACCGGCCCCCTGAACAACGTTCTACCCTGCGTTGATGACCGACGACGAGCGGACAGTCCGCTGGCTGAGCGACACCGAAATGGTCGCCTGGCGCTCCTACATCGTCGCCACCCTCCGGCTGCGTCACCGCCTGCACCGCGACCTCGCCGAACGCCACGACATCTCCCTCACCGACTACGAGGTCCTGGTCTGCATCTCCCTGCAGCCCGGCAAACGCATCCGCATGACCGAACTCGCCGCCATGCTCGGCTCCACCAAGAGCCGCCTCTCACACCAGATCGGCCGCCTCGAAGCCGACGGCATCGTCCGCCGCGCCCGCGACCCCGAGGACAAACGCGGCGTCGTCACCGAACTCACCGACACCGGCGCCACCCTCCTCGAAACCGCCGCCCCCACCCACGTCGAAGGCGTCCGCGACCACCTCATCGACCAGCTCACCCCCGACGAACAAGCCGTCATCGGCGCCGCCTTCACCCGCGTCCTCGAACACCTGGACGACCTCGAGGGCAGGCGCGATACCCTGAGCCCCTAGGGAAGCGTGGCAGAGCGGCCGAATGCACTCGCCTTGAAAGCGAGCGTGGGGCAACCCACCGGGGGTTCAAATCCCTCCGCTTCCGCCATGGGGGACGTGTGTCCGCGGACTGCGCGGACCAGGTGGCGTCCGCCTCCAACCCGGGGGTCGGACCCCCGGACCCCCGCCAGGGAGGGCTTCGCCCCCCTGGACCCCCCACGGTGGTGCCGTTGGGTTTGTTTCTTGCGTTGGTGACTTGGTTGCCTGGTGTGTCGTCTTGCTGGTTCTTGCTTCTTGCTTCTTGCGTTGGGGTCTAGGTCAGTACCAGTGCTGCTAGGGCTCCTGCCAGGAAGAGGTAGAGGGCGGTCTTGGCGGCGGATTTGCTGGTAAGAATGAGCTTCATGTCTTGAGTTGTACGGGGGCCTGGGGTGTGTGGCCAGGGCCGGTGCGGACGGTCGGGGCGGGACCTCCCGGGGCGGAGGTAGCGCGGGCGGGAGGCGTGGACGGTGACGCGGGAGCGCGAGGGCGGCGAGCGGGTCGACGACCTCAGTGACGTGGTGCGGAACGTGCATCGGCGGACCGAGGCGGTTCGTAGCCGGCTGGCGAATCATCCGCTGACGCGGGCGTATCTCGAGGCCGGGGTCCGGCTGCTTGACCGGGAGTTCTTCGCGGCCGAGGCGCCAGCGGAGGGATTCACCCGGCCGCTGTCGACGTTGACCCGCGAGAACGTCATCGCCGAGGTCGCCAACGGACCCGCCGAGCTACCCCGCCACGGCACCCTCGGCTCGTTCCGCGACCGGTGGGCCTACTTCCCTGACTACCTCTCCGACCTCGTCCGCTACACCCTGCGCATCCAGCGCTGGTCCCCGCACCACCTCTCCGACCAGGCCACCCCCGCGCTGTCCGACGGGGACTTCGTCGCCGCGGTCGAGGAAATCGCCTACCGCGACATGGCCACCATCGCCGGCGGTGCCGCCACCGCGCTGCGCTTCCGGTTCCTGCTCACCGCGCTCACCGGCCAGGACGAACAGCTCCGCGAGGCCATGACCTCGGTGTACCGCGACATCACGACACGCTGGGCCGCCATGTGCGAGTCCGTGCTCACCGCGCGCGGGCTCCGGCTCCGGCCCGGCGTCACCTTCGAGGACCTCACGGTCCTGCTCACCGCGCTGGCCGAGGGGCTCGCGCTGCGCGTTTCCGCGGACCCCGAGGCGCGGATCCTCGACCACGACAACCGGCAGTCGGTGCTCGGCGTCGCCGCGATGGCGTTGTTCGCCGGCTGCGTCGACTCCGGCGACGGCCGCCCGCTCACCGACGTCGTCGCCGCGCTGGCCGAGCGCGAAGACCGCCCGGCACCGTGAAGCTCAGGCCTTCTTGAGCTCCCTCGCCGCGATGCGCGCGCGGACCTCGGGACGGCGCAGCGGCGGCACCGTCGCCGGCGGCTGACGGCGTTCGGGCAGGTGCTCCAAAAGGTGAGCGGTGATCTCGGCGATCTGGGCGACGGCGGCTTCGAACGGCTCGCGGGTCGCGTCCGAGAGCGACTGCACGCCACTCACCTTGCGGACGTACTGCCGCGCCGCCGCCTCGATCTCCTCGGTCGTGGCCGCCGGCTGCAAACCACGCAAAGTGGTGATGTTTCGGCACATATCGAACAGGGTACGTGTCCGACGTCGTGGTTTCCGCCCTTCGGATCACACAGACGGGTTGTGGCCTGCGGACCTCGTTGACGTCGTGACGCGCGGTTAGGCACTCTCGGAGAAGTGCCTCTCAGACCGCGTTCCCTCCGCCTGAATCGCTCCGCTCCCGCGTCGGAAACCCCGGACACCCCGATCCCGGAACAGGCCTGGCACCGCGTACCGGCCGACGAACTGCTCACCCTGGTCGCCCACGTCTTCACCGCCCACGACTTCCCCGAACCTCGCGCCCGCATGGCCGCCGAAGCGCTGTGCCACGGCGATCTCACCGGCACCCCCGAACATGGCGTCGCGGACCTCATGCGGGTCCACCTTCCCTTGCTGGACAACGGATTCATCCGTCCGCGTGCCGAACCGCTGATGATCGCCGACCGCGGCGCGGCGGCGCTGATCGACTACCGCCGCGCCCCGGGTCTGTGGGCCGTCGGCGATGCCATGGATCGCGCGGTCACGCGGGCCGGACGCTTCGGCGTCGGGCTCGTTTCGCTGCGCGGCATCGGGCCGTTCGGCCGGGCGGGCCACCACTCGGCGCGGGCGCTGCCGCACGCGATGATCGGGCTCGTCCTCGCCGCGGGCACCGATCCAGGACTGCCGGTCAACCCGCTGGGCATGGCCGCCCCGGCCGGGGCGTACCCCGAGTTCGTGTTCGACATGGACACCCCGACGCCGACCACCGGCGGCGATCCGGCGATGGCCGGGTTCGCGTTGCTCGTCGAGGTCCTCGCGGGCGTGCTGTCCGGCGTCGCCGACCACGACCACGACACCGGGCTGCTGGTCCTCGCGATCGCCCCGACGACGCTGCGTAGCGCGGACGGTTTCTACCGCGCCGCCAGCGCGCTCTTCGGCAGCCTGCTCGGCTGGGAGGGCGGCGCGCCGATCCGCTATCCGGGCTGGCGCGAGGCGCAGTACCTCGAACAGTGCCGGGCGCTCGGGGTGCCGTTGAGCGCACCGGTCCGCCGGGATCTCGACAAGCTCGCCACGTCGCTCGGGCTGCCGCCGCTGACCAGCGTCGGCTAGGAACGCGACGCCGTCTGGCGGTACAGCGCCGCGACGTCGGTGTCGAAGTAGCTGCTGTAGGACGTGTCGGGGTCGTCGCCGCCGTACTGGAAGCCGCCGATCACGCCGATCACCGTGCCCAGCCGGGTCTTCGGGTCCTGCTGGGTGACCCACGGGCCGCCGCTGGTCCCGTTCGGGAAGCCGACGCAGTCGACCCGCAGCTGGTAGGTGTCCTGCTGGCTCGTGGTGTTCTGGCAGACGGCCGGGACGTCCGAATCGTCCGGGTAGCCGGTCAGGGTGATCGGCTGGACGAAGGCGCCGCTGGTGGCCAGCTTGTTCGCGCCCGCCACGCTCTCCAGCGTCTTCGGATTGCCCCGCTGGTGCGCGGTCGCGAAGCCGACGTCGAGGTCCGGATCGGACGAGCTCGCCCAGCCCGGCGCGACCAGCTCGTTGCTCACGTCCCAGAACCCGAACGGCGCGATGCCGTTGTGGAAGCCGGGGGCGAAGGTGATGCCGGAGATGTAGTCGCCGCCCTCGCCGTTGTGGATGCAGTGCGCGGCGGTGACCAGGACGTCGCCAGGGTCGCTGTGGACGACGCTCGCGGTGCAGTAGTGCGAGCCGTCGACGAAGAGCGCGCCGACCGCGGTGCTGGACACCGGCGGCAGCTGCGGTTTCGCGCCCCCGGCCTGCGCGGCGGCCACGGCGGAGCCGTCGTCGGCGATCGGGTTCTGGGGGGCGGAGGTCACGATGACCGTGGCCACCACGGCGCCCAGTGCCAGCACCACGACGAGAGCGAGCAGCAACGCGGAACGCCGCACGTACTCCCCCTCTCCTGCTCGGCGATTACCCCCTGTGGAAACCAGGTCACCATATTCTGACCCGCCTCGGACAGCGAACGCGAAGAACCCACAGGAAGCTCACAGTTGACATACCACTAGTATCTGTAACCACGGAGTAACACCTTTGACGCACGGGAGTTGGCGATGAAGCGGTTCACGGGCAAGGTCGCGGTGATCACCGGCGCGGGTTCGGGTATCGGGAGGGCGCTCGCGCTGGAGTTGTCCCGCCGCGGTGCCCGGCTCGCACTGTCCGATGTGGACGCCGACAGGGCGGAGGCGACCGCGAAGCAGGCGGGCGCCGCCGCGCGGTCCTACCGGCTCGACGTCTCCGACCGCGCCGCGGTGCTCGCGCACGCCGAGGAGGTCGCCGGTGACTTCGGCGAGGTCAACCTCGTGGTGAACAACGCGGGAGTGGCGCTCGGCGCGACCGTGGAGGAGATGTCCTGGGAGGACTACGACTGGCTGATGGGCATCAACCTCGGCGGCGTGGTCAACGGGACCAAGGCGTTCCTGCCGCATGTGATCGCCTCCGGCGACGGGCACATCGTGAACATCTCCAGCGTCTTCGGCTTCATCGGCGTGCCGACGCAGAGCGCGTACAACGCCGCGAAGTTCGCCGTGCGCGGATTCACCGAATCGCTGCGCCAGGAAATGCTCATCGCCGGGCACCCGGTGGGGGTCAGCTGTGTGCATCCCGGCGGGATCAAGACGAACATCGTCCGCGATTCCCGGAATGCCGGCGGTGAAGATCCCGAGCAGGCCGCGGCGGGATTCGAGAAGATCGCGCGGACGTCGCCGGAGAAGGCGGCGCTCACCATCGTCCGCGGGATCGAACGCCGTTCCGCGCGGATTCTCATCGGACCGGACGCCTATGTCCTGGACGCGATCCCGCGGGTGCTCGGCGCGGCCTACCAGCGGCCCGCGGCGATGTTGGCGCGGTTGGGACTCAAGCAGATGGGTGGTCATTGACACGCGGTACACCACACCCGGGGAATAGGTAACGGCAGTGGTCCCCACATGGTCGGGTAGGTAGCCAAGAACGGGACACGGGGTCATGATGGACGGCCACGGCGTCACACGATGGAGTTACGTTTCCGGCGTTTTCGGCGGAAAGGCACCAGAATGCTGACGTCCGCGCCGAGCATTGCCGTGTTTCTCCCGGAGGTCCCCCGATGTCGCGTACCGCGCAGCGCAGTGCGGCCCGCCCCGCGCCCGCCGACGCCGCGGAACTGATCGACCGGACCGGGATCATCGCGGCCAGCCTGCCCAAGCGCAGGCGCAGCCCCGAGAGCGAACCGGAGCCCGCGCCGATCTACACGCGCCAGCCGGTCTGCGATCAGGATCTGCGCCCGAAGTCGGTGGTGATCCGGCGGCGGCGCTCGCGGTTGTGGCTGGGCGGCGCGGCCGCGTTCACACTGCTCGCCATCGGCTGGCTCGGCGGCGGGATGCTCGGCGGCCTGTCCTCGTCGGAGGACGCCGCGTCGCTCGACCCGCGTCCCGCCGTCGCCACCCAGCCCGCACCGGCACCGGCGCCGCCCGCCGTGCCGGTCGTCCAGCCGGAGCCGCGGGTCGAGCACGCGCCGCCGGTCACCGTCTACGTCCCCGTCCCGGCACCGGCGCCCCGGCAGGTCCCGGTCGCGAGGCTGCAGCCGCGTCCCGCGCCGCTCCGGTCCGAGCAGCCGCGTGCCGAGGTGCCGCCATCGACGAGCAGCCCCAAGCCGAAGGCCAACCCGGTCCAGGAGTTCGTGAAGCCGTTCATGGACGGCATGGACAAGATGATGTTCGGCCAGCGCTGAGCTACTCCGTCCAGCGGTACTCGTGTTCCGGGCGGCCCGTCGCGCCGTACCGCAGCCGCATCCGGACCGCGCCGGACTCCGCGAGCGCGGTGAGATAGCGCTGCGCGGTCGCTCGCGCCATGCCCAGCTCCCCGGCCACCTCCGCCGCGGACAGCGGGCCATCCGCCTTCCGCAGCAGGTCGGACACCAGTCGTGACGTCGCCGTCGACTGGCCCTTCGGCGCCGCCGTCCGGTCTTGTTCGTGCAGGACGCGGAATGCGCGGTCGACGTCGTCCTGGCCGAGCGCGCGGTCCTCGGCGAGCAGGCCGCGGTAGCGCGCGTAGCTGGTCAGCCGGTCCGCGAGCTGGCGCGTGGTGAACGGCTTGATCAGGTAGTTCAGCGCGCCGGCCCGGATCGCCGTTCGGATCGAGGCCGCGTCCGTCGCGGCGGACAGCACGATGGTGTCGGCCTGGAGCTCCGGCAGCACGGACAGGCCCGATTCGTCCGGCAGGTAGACGTCGAGCAGGACGAGGTCGGGCGACAGCTCGCGCACGCGGGCGCGGGCCTCCGCCGCGGTGTGCGCGGTGCCGACCACGGCGAACCCCGCCACCTCCTCGACGAAACCCGCGTGCACCCCGGCGACCCGGAAATCGTCGTCGACGATGAGCGTGCGGATCATGCGTGTCCCTCCCGCAGGATGTTCGGCAGTTTCGCGACGAACAGCGCGCCGCCCTCGGCGTTCCCGGCGCCGGCCAGCCAGACGTCCCCGCCGCGGGCGCGCGCCGCCTGCCGGGTCAGTGCCAGGCCCAGCCCGTGGCCCGGTGCGATCTTGGTGCTGACGCCCTCGTCGAAAACCGTGTCGCGGAGCTCTTCAGGTACGCCGGCTCCACTGTCCACAACGGACACATGCAGCGTGGTGCCCTCGGCGAGCAGGCCGACTTCGACGGTTGCCGGGCGCCGCGGGCCCATCCGCGCGGCGTGCAGGGCGTTGTCGACGAGGTTGCCGATGACGGTGTTCGCCGCGATCGGATCGGTCACCGTGCCCGGCACCCACGAGTCGTCGGACAGCGTGAGCGTCATGCCCTTTTCCTGCGCCTGCTCGGTTTTTGCCAGCAGCAGCGCTTGCAGGTACGGGTCGGCGACGGCGTCGCTCACCTCGCTCGGCCGCGCCGACGTCGTCTCGGTCAGCGTCTGGAGGTAGTCGACGGCCTCGGCGTGGTGCCCGAGCTGCAACAGGCCGGACAGTGTGTGCAGCCGGTTCGCGTACTCGTGACGTTGCGCGCGCAGGCCGTCGGACAGCGCCCGGATGCCGTCGAGCTCGCGGGTCAGGGTGTCGAGGTCGGTGCGATCGCGGAAGGTCAGCACCGTGCCGATGTCGCGGTCGTCGCGGCGCACCGCGCGAGAGTTGATCACCAGCACGCGATTACCCGCCACGGCAAGGAGATTGTCCACCGGGCGTCCTTCGTGGACGGCCTTGTGCACGCGCGGGGAAAGCTCCAGTTCGGACAGTCGCGCGCCGACCGGGAGTTCGGTGCCCAGCAGGCGTTCGGCCTCGTCGTTGCGCACGGTGACCTTGTTGTCCGCGTCGACGGCGAGCATGCCTTCGCCGATCCCGTGCAGCACGGCCTCGCGCTCGTAGAGCAGTTCGGTGAGTTCGTGCGGCTCCAGGCCGTGGGTCAGCCGCCGCAGCCGCCGGTTGAGCAGCGCGGACGCCCCGGCGCCGAGCAGCAGCGCGCCGCCGGCGAAGCCCAGGATGCTCAGGAGCAGCTTGTCGAAGTCGCCGGTCAGGTCCTCGATCTCGAAGCCGACGCTGACTTCGCCGACGACACGATCTCCTTGCCAGATAGGGGTTTTACTTCGTACGGACAATCCGAGCCTGCCGTTCTCCACGGCGGAGACGACGTTGTTGCCCGCCAGTGCTTCGTCGGCGGGTGTGCTGACCGGTTTGCCGACCTCGGCCGGAAGGGGATGCGCGATCCGGATGCCCTTGTCGTCGGTGACCACCACGAACAGGGGCGAGTCCTTGATCGCGGGATCGGTGTAGCTCCGGACCCACTGTTCGAGGTTCTCGTTGGGCTTCCGCGCGGCGGCGGCCGCGACGACCTGGGGATCGGTGGCGAACGAGCGGGCGATGGCGAGCGCGCGCTGGCCGTACTGCTCGGTGAGGGTGCCCCGCAGCATCACGCCCACGAGCGCGACGCCGAGGCCGACGACCAGCACGACCACACCGATCTGCAGCAGCAGGATCTGGCGGCTGAACCGCATCCTCGGAAATCTGGCCCGCGTTGGCATGGCTGGGACGATACGCCCAGGTCAGCGCCATGAGCAAAATGAGCAAAACGCGGAGAACGCGCGAAGCGCACGCAGAACGTCGACAAGCTTCACCTCGCCGATGAGCCGACTTAACGTCCCCGTGACCGGCAGCACTGTGACCCCAGCAACGCACCGGTCGCCGCCAGCACCACCGTGACGAAGGAGTCACCCCCGATGACGTCCCCACCACTCATCGAACTCACCGGAGCCACCAAAAGGTTCCCGAGCGGATCCGGTTCGGTCCACACCGCCGTCCGCGACCTCACCATGACCGTCCGGCCGGGCGAGTTCGTCGCCGTCGTCGGCCCGACGGGTTGTGGCAAGTCGACCACGCTGTCGCTCGTCTCCGGCCTCCAACCGCCGTCGGCGGGGCGGGTGCGCGTCAACGGCGAGGACGTCAAGTCCATTCCGGACGGTGTCGGCTACATGTTCCAGACCGACGCGGTGATGCCGTGGCGTTCGGTGCTGGACAACGTCGCCTCCGGGCCGCGGTTCCGCGGAGTGTCCAAAGCGGACGCTCGCGCGCTGGCGACGGACTGGATCGCGCGCGTCGGGCTCGCCGGGTTCGAGAAGTACTACCCGCACCAGCTTTCCGGTGGGATGCGCAAGCGGGTCGCGCTGGCGCAGACACTGGTCACCCAGCCCAAGATCCTGCTGATGGACGAGCCGTTCTCCGCGCTCGACGTGCAGACCCGCGCGCTCATGCAGGACGAGCTGCTGCGCCTATGGTCCGGGAGTGGTGCCGCGGTGATCTTCGTGACGCACGACCTCGACGAGGCGATCGCCTTGGCGGACAAGGTGGTCGTGATGACCGCGAGCCCCGCCACGGTGAAGGACACCTTCGACATCCCGCTGGAACGGCCGCGCAAGGTCGAGGAACTCCGGATCACGGAGGAATTCCGTGTGCTGTACTCGAATATCTGGGAATCGCTTCGCGGCGAGGTCGACAAGGCCCGCGAGAAGGGAGCGAACCGTGTCGCTTGAGACCTCGGCGGCCACGTCCGCCCCCTTGCCGGTCCTGGAAACCGAGCAGGACATCCTCGCGCGGGCCAAGAAGGCCAGTGGCCGGCGCAAGCGCAACATCTGGGCGCTGCGCGCGGTGATCGTCGTGGTGCTGCTCGGCGCGTGGGAACTGGCCGCGACGTACTGGATCGACCCGTTCTTCTACTCGAAGCCGTCGCTGATCTGGCACCGGCTGGTCGAATGGATCGGCAAGGGCACCGATTTCGGGTCCATCTGGTACCAGATCCTGGTGACCGTCGAAGAGGCGGTGATCGGCTTCGTGCTCGGCGCCATCGCGGGCGTCGTGGTCGGCGTGATCCTCGGCCGCAGCGCCTATCTCGCCGAGGTGCTCGCGCCGTTCATCAAGGCCGCCAACGCTTTGCCGCGGATCGTGCTCGCCGCGTTGTTCGTGATCTGGTTCGGCCTCGGACTGTCCTCGAAGGTCGCGACGGTGTTCGTGCTCGTGTTCTTCGCGGTGTTCTTCAACGCCTTCACCGGCGCCCGCGAGGTCGACCGCAACCTGATCGACAACGCGCGCATCCTCGGCGCCACCCGTGGCCAGGTGCTCAAGTCGATCGTGCTGCCCAGCGCGACGTCGTGGATCCTGTCCTCGCTGCATGTCGCGTTCGGTTTCGCGCTGATCGGCGCGGTCGTCGGCGAGTACACCGGCGCCAAGGCGGGGATGGGCTTCCTGATCGCCAACGCGCAGGGAACGTTCGACACCGCGGGCGTCTACGCGGGCATGCTGATCATCACCGTCGTCGCGTTGCTGGCCGAATGGGGCATCAGTACCCTCGAAGGCCGTCTGCTCCGCTGGCGCCCGGCTATGTCGACCGATCAAGGCCGCGGGGACATCTGACATGCGTCTCAAAAGGACAGTCGGAATCGTGCTCGCGGCCGCCGTCGCGATGGCCGGGCTCACCGCCTGCCGTGACTCGCGCGTCATCGATCTCGGGAACTCGGGCAAACCGCACGTCAAGCTCATGGTCGGCGGCCTGTCGAAGGTGATCTACCTGCCGGGGCAGCTGGCCCAGCAGATCGGCGCGTACCAGAAGCAGGGGCTCGACGTCGAGCTGTTCGATCAGCCGTCCGGGGCCAACGCCGAGACGTCGTTGCTGGCGGGCGAGGTGCAGGCGGTGATCGGGTTCTACGACCACACCATCGACCTGCAGGCGAAAGAACAGTGCATCACGAGCGTGGTGCAGTTCGCGAACGTGCCGGGTGAGGCGGAAATGGTCGCCACGAACAAGGCGGACCAGGTCCGGAGCGGGGCCGATTTCAAGGGCCGGAATCTCGGCGTCACGTCGCTTGGTTCGTCGACGGACTTCCTGACCAAGGCGCTGGCCGCCCGCGGCGGGGTGAGTTCGAAGCAGTACACGCCGGTGAAGGTCGGGGCCGGGCAGACGTTCATTTCGGCGCTGCAGCAGGGTTCCATCGACGCCGGCATGACGACCGACCCGACCATCGCGCAGCTGACGAACACCGGGCAGGCCAAGGTGCTCTACGACATGCGCAACGAGGAAGGCACCCGCGCGGCGCTCGGCGGCCTGTATCCGGCGAGCTCGCTGTACATGAGTTGCGAGATCGTGAAACGGTATCCGGATATCGTGCAGAAATTGGCGAACGCGTTCGTCGAAACGCTTTCGTGGATTTCCTCGCACACTCCGGAACAGATCGCCGACATCATGCCGAAGTCGTTCGCGGGCGGCGACAAACCGCTCTACGTGAAGTCGCTCAAGGACAGCATCGGGATGTTCACCAAGGACGGCCGGATGGATCCCGACGGCGCGAAGAACGTGCTCAAGGTGCTCGGCGAATCGTCCAGCAATGTGAAGCCGCACAAGGACCGGATCGACCTGTCGCAGACCTACACGACCCGGTTCGTCGACACGGCACACGCCCAGGTGGCGCGGTAATGACCTGCTCATCCGTCCGGGCGGCGGGTGAGCGCGGTTCCGTGGAGGATCCCTTCCGAGTCCCCCCGCCGGGAAGGGGTCCTCCACGGGCTTTTCGGGCAGTCTCGCGTTCGCCGGACGGGTCCGTCCGGCCGCTGACAGAACGGAGCCGGATGGCTACCGTGGAGCGACATGGGGCAACGGGGGACGGGGATCGAATTCCGGCAGGCACTCGCGGTGGGGGAATTCCGCGCACTGTGGGCGGCCGAGGCGTTTTCGCAGGCAGGAGACCAGCTGGCCAGGGTCGCGCTGTCGCTGCTGGTCTGGGAAAGGACGTCGTCGGCGGGGCTCACCGGCCTCACCTACGGCCTGACGTATTTGCCGACACTGCTGGGCGGCACGCTGCTGGCCGGGCTTGCCGACCGGTTCCCGCGCCGCGCGGTGATGATCGTCTGCGATCTACTGCGGGCGGCGGTCGCCGCGCTGATGGCGATCCCGGGCACTCCGCTGCCGGTGCTGTGCGCGCTGCTGGTGGTGCTGACCGTGGCGGGCGGCCCGTTCCGCGCGGCGCAACTCGCGCTGCTGCCGGACGTGCTGGAGGGCGAGCGGTACGTCGCCGGGCTGGCGGTCCGGAACATCACGATCCAGACCGCGCAACTGGCCGGATTCGCCGGTGGCGGGCTGATCGTGGGAATCATCAACCCGTACTGGGGACTGTTCGCCGACGCCGTCACGTTCGTGGTTTCCGCGGTGCTGGTGTCGTCCGGAGTGCGGCACCGGCCCGCGGCGGACACCGCCGAATCGTCGGCGAAAACCCGGCTGCGCCGTGCTTTCAGCCCGGACGGGGCCCGGATTCTCGTGCGAGATCAGGGAATTCGCGTGCTCTTCGCGCTCAAGATGCTGGCGGGTCTCGCGGTCGCGCCGGAGGGCGTGGCGGCGCCGTTCGCCGCCGAACTCGGGGCGGGTTCGTTCGCGGTCGGGCTGCTGCTGGCGAGTGATCCGGTCGGTTCCGTGGTGGGCGCGTGGGTCTTCACGCGCTGGGTGCCCGCGCCGCGCAAGACGTCGTCGATCGGGTTGCTGGCCGTCGCTTCGCTGGTGCCGCTGGTGTTCCTCGTGCTGCGCCCGCCGCTGCCGGTGAGTCTCGCGCTCGTCGCGCTGAGCGGGGCCTGTTCGGCGCCCTACCACATGCAGGCCGTCGCGCTGACCGCCCGCACGGTGCCGGACCGGGTTCGCGCGCAGGTCATGGGCCTGATGTCGACGAGCCTGGTGACGGTGCAGGGGGCCGGGATCATGCTGGCCGGGCTGGTCGCCCAGCTGACCGCGCCCGCCGTCACCCTGGGGCTGGCGGGCGCGGCCGGTGTCCTGCTGGCCGTGCCGCTCGCGGTCGCGTGGCAACGCGTCACCACGGCGCGGCCCGACGTCTGGTTCCCGCCCGAACGAACGGGCTGATGGTCGCTGGCTCAGTCCTCCCGGCTGTACATGGTGTCTCCCCTCCACTGCTCCATTCGAGTGTTCGCTCTTGCCGCCGGGCCACTCACCGTGCGACCGGGGATACCCTGAGTCGTGAGCGGAAGGGGGCCGGTCATATGAATCTGGGGGATTCATTACCAGCCGGAGTACCCAGCGCAGGGATGGTAGCTCGTTCCACGCGCTGGTCAAACCGGTCCGGATCACGCATGATCTGGATGACTTTTCTTGGGGTGGAAGGAATAGCGCTCGCGCTGACGGCGTGGACGCTGACCCGTTCGGACTATCGGATCGCGGATTTCGGCTACTTCGCGGCACTGCTGGCGCTGGCGGTGGTGCAGGCGGAGCTGTCGAGGACCGTGGAGCGCATCCGGCGCACGATCGCCGACGCCCCGCACATCAACATGACCTCGGTGTGGACGTTCGGCGGCGCGCTGGTGCTGCCCGCGGGGCTCGCCGCGCTGCTGGCGGTGCTCGTCTACGGGCACCTGTGGCTGCGGTTGTGGCGCGACATGCCGAACCGGCCGACGTACCGGGTGGTCTACTGCGCGGCCGCGGTGGTGCTTTCGGCGCTGGCGGCGGGAGAACTCGTCGGTGACCGGCTCGAGACCGGGATGGGCGGATCGGTGCTCGTCGTCGGCGCGGCGCTGGTGTACACCGTGACCAACGCCGGGATCATCGCGATCTCGGTGTACCTGCACACCGGCGGCCGCTCGCCGCGGTCGTTGTTCGGTGGTGTCGAGGACAATCTGCTGGAGTTCGCCACACTGGTGCTCGGCGGGATGACGGCGCTGGGACTGCTGTACGAGCCGATCCTGGTGCCGTTCGTGCTGCTGCCCGTCCTGGTGCTGCATCGCAGCGTCCTGGTGCGCCAACTGGAGGTCGCGGCGAGCACCGACACCAAGACGGGGGTGCTCAACGCGCGGGCGTGGCACGAGCTGACGCAGCGGGAGTTCGCCGAAGCCGCGGGCGCGAAGAGCACGTTCGGCGTGCTGATGCTCGACCTCGACCACTTCAAGCGGGTCAACGACACCTACGGTCATCTCGCCGGTGACATGGTGCTGAAGGCGGTCGCGACCACGATCTCCGAGCAGGTGCGCGACTACGACTCGGTCGGCCGGTTCGGCGGCGAGGAGTTCGTCGTGCTGCTGCCGGGGGCACCGGAACCGGATGTGCTCACCGTGGCGGAACGGATTCGCCACGCGGTCCAGGAACTCGTGGTCGACGTGCCGGGCGCGGAGCCGGCGCAACAGATCCGCGGGCTTTCGGCGTCGATCGGGGTGGCCATGTACCCGGCGGCGGGGCACGCCGTCGAACGGCTGCTGCATGTCGCGGATTCCGGGCTGTACCAAGCGAAGAACACCGGGCGCAACCAGGTGGTGAGCATGGCCGCGGCGGCCGCTACTTGAGGCCGCCGACAGCCCAGGCGACCACCATCAGCGCCAGCATGAGCGAGATCGCCGCCTGCAGCATCATCGTCATCTTCGCCCAGATCCGCAGCGGCATGACGTCGGTGGGGCTGAAGGCGGCGGCGTTCGTGAACGACATGTACAGATAGTCGAGGTAGCGCGGTTCCCAGCTCCTGGCCGCGCGGCTCGGCAGGTCCATCTGCGGGAACAGCAGGTCGGCGTGCTGCGCGGTGCCGAGAGCGCGGCGCCCCGGCCCGCCGCGGTCGAATTCCCAGTACCACAAGGAGAACACCACGATATTGGTCCAGTACACGATGCCACCGGTGATCAGCACCTGCGCCGGATGACCGCCCACGGTCCCGGTGCCGATCCCGATCACCAGCCGGACGGCCGAAGCGCCGTTGGCGACGGACACCAGCGCGACCATGACCAGTGAGAGGCCGCGTTCGAGGCGGCTGAAGTCGTCCACCCGGCGCGGGTTGACCAGCAGCAGTGCGATCACCAGCAGCGTGGACACCGCGGGCAGCAGCCACCACGGCCGCAGCACCATTTCGCCCGGCAACGCCAGCTGCAACGCGAGGGTCGCGAGCACGACGATCATCGCTGGCCAGCGGGATTCGCCGGTCGTGGCCCGTCGCCAGGCCGGGACGTCGCCGGTCTCCGAGGCGGCTGCTGAGTTCACCGCGTCACGGTAGGGCGTCCGCCGCGGTGCCGCCAGTGGCCGTCAGCCGGCGGGCCACGTCGGTGCGCGACCGGGCGCCGAGCTTGCGGAGCACCTTCGCGACATGTTGTTCCACCGTGCGCGGCGAAAGGAACAAACCGTCCGCGATTTCCCGATTCGTCCTGCCCTCCGCCAGCATTCCGGCGACTTCGCGTTCGCGCGGCGACAGCTCGCGGCCGTAGCCACGCCGTCCGCGTTGCGACGGTGCCCACGCGCCGTGTTCGCGCAGCACGTGCCGGCAGCGGCCGGCGTCGCGGGTCGCGCCGAGACATTCGTACGTCGTCGCGGTAGCGGCCAGGTCGGCGACGGTGTCACGGTGGCCTGCCTTCAGCCGGTTCAGCGCGGCGCGTTCGCGGGCCCCGGTGGCGAGGTAGGGCATCGGCAGCCGCTCGTACGCCACCGCGGCTTCGTCGAACAACGCCGCCGCCGCGGGGTACTTGCCGCGTGCGCTGAGCAGGGTCGCGCGTCCCGCGGTCAGCGCGGCGGTGGCCACCGGCGCGTCCCGGGTGCCGATGCCGCGGGCGAACTCCTCGACCACGGTGTCCGCGTCCGGCCACCGGCCCGCCCGGGTGTAGGCCTCCGCCGCCACGGGCACCAACGCCGCGGCCCAGACCCAGACTCCCTTGTGGCGGGCCGCGTCCATCGCGTCGTCGGCGGTCCGGCACGCGGCGTCGACGTCGTCGGTGGCGAGCAGGACGGCGACCAGTGTGGCGGCCGCGGTCAGCACGATCGGGATCCGGCCCTGGCTGGGCTCGTGCACTTTGGTCGCCGCGAGATGCTGGCGCGCGGTGACGAATTCACCGCGCACGGCGGCCAGGTTGCCGAGCACGAGGGCGGTCTCGGCGACGACCGGCGCGAGTTCGGCGTTGCCACTCAGGAGTTTTTCCGCCTTTTCGGCGAGCCCGGACCAGCGGCCGAGCAGCCAGTCCAGCCGGAGCCGGATGCCGTGTGTCTCGGCGTTCTGCCCGGCGGGCAGCCGTTCCGCGCGCTGGAGATGCCCGGCCCAGACCATGGCGTCGGTGAGGTCGCCTCGGAGGTGGTCCGCGTCGGACGCCGGGAGCCGCCGGAATTCCGGCCACGCGGCGGGGTCGCCGAGGCAGGCCGCCGCGGCGATCCGTGCGGCGGTGAGTTCGCGGAGCAGTTCGGGCTCGCTCGCTCCGGCGGCGAGTTCCTCCGCCCGCCGTCGCCATTCTTCGTGCCAGGACAGCGGGGTCAGCCCGTCGTGCGGCCGGGCGAGCAGGAGGGCGGCGTGGGCGGCGAGCTCCGGCCTGCCACCGAGTTCGGCGACCGCGCGTTCCAGCTCGGTGCGCCCACGGCACAGGCCGCCGGTGGTTCGGACGAGCGACGCGCCGAGGCTCAGCCGGACGACGCCGCGAACGTCGGTGTCGAGCGGTCTTCGGAGGACACGGTCCAAGGTGGTGATGGCGCCGGGATGGAAGCCCCGGCGGGTGACTTCGCTCAGCTTGGTGGCGGTCCGCGCGAGTTCGGAAACGCTTTCACCCGGGTCGGCCAGCACGTCGCGCAGCAGCTCGACCGCCGCCACCGGTTCGCCGTGTGCGATGGCCTCGCCCGCGGCCGCCTCGGCGTATCTTCGCCAGCGGCCGACGTCGCCTGCCGCTCGCGCGTGCTGTGCGAGCAGCCTGAGCGGCGGTGCGGGCCGGGTAGCGAGCAGCCGTACGGACTCCGCGTGCAGGATCGTCCTTTCCGGACTGTCCACAGTGTCCCGTACCGCCTTGCGTGCCAGCGGGTGCCGGAACCCGTAACGTCCTTCGCCGAGATCGGCGAGGAGGTCACCGGTCAGTGCGGCGAGCAGCGCCGGGCGGAGCCCTTCCCCGGTGAGTCCGGCCAGTTCGCCCAGCAGCGGGGCCTCGGCCTCGATGCCGAGCACCGCGGCGGCGCGGACCAGGCGGGCCGCCGGGCCGGGCAAGGCGGCCAGCCGTTCGGTGATCGTCTCGCGCAACGCGGCGGGCACCTCGAGGCTGTCCAGCACGAGCTCGCCGGTCGGCGGTCTGTCCTCGGTGCCGCGTAGCGCACGCAGCGTTTCCTCGACGACGAACGGGATACCGGTAGTGCAGTCACGCAGCCGCGTCGCGAATTCCTCGGTGACACCGGGGTTTTCGAGCAGTTCGGCGGCCAGCAGGCGTACCGCGCGGGTGTCGAGCGGGCCGAGGGACACCCGTGCGGTGTGGAGGGCGGGCGCGACGCGGATCGGGGCCCGCAGCGGTGACCGGTAGGCGACGACGACGGCCAGCTCGGCGGGCATCGCGGAGGCCAGGAACCGCAGCAGGTCACAGGTGTCCTCGTCGGCCCAGTGCAGGTCGTCGACGAGCAGCAGCGCGGGCCCGCAGGCGCCGAGGACCTCGCGTATCGCGCGGAACACGCGGTGCCGCTCCGCACCGGGGGAAGGAAGGGATTCCGGTTGTGGGGGAAGGATTTCCGCCAGCTCCGGCAGGAGCGGTCGCAGCACCCCGGCGACCGGGCTGAGCGGGCCGATCGCGTGATCTGCCGCGGAGCGCAGCGCTTCCAGCACAGGGCCGTACGGGAAGGGTTCGCGGAACCGCTGGCACGCCCCGGAGAGCACCCTTCCGCCGGCGAACTCCCGGTGCCGCGCCAGCTCGGCCAGCATCCGGGTACGGCCCATCCCGGGCTCGCCCTCGATCAGGACGGCGGCGGGACGATGGCGCAGGACCTCGACGACGGCGTCGAGTTCGGCCTCCCTGCCGACGAACGCGGGCGGGCCGGTGCGGACGGAGATCGAGGTCGAACGGGGGATGGCCGGCCACATGACGGCCTCCTCGGCAAGCGGCTGCGTCCGGTGTGCGGGGAGCGTAAGCAGTGCTTCACGTAGTCGTAAACAGGACGTCGTCGGCCGTGCGGATTGGTGCGCTCACACGTCTGCGCGTCCCCGGCACCGGTTGGCAGACCGCGTGCGGAGGGAAAATCACGATGCGTACGAGATGTCGGCGATTTCCCCGAATGCAGCACGGGGCAGACACGCTTGGCGGCAGGCGGGCGTTACGCGTCGTGTTGGTAAGAAACCCTACTTAAGGACTTGGCCGTCCGGGTGAAGAGCAATGGAGCGGCGGCAGGTGGAGCAACGGATTGGTCCGCGCGGGAATGCGTATACCTATCTGCGCGGAGCCCGGATTGTGCGTGCCGTCCGCCGCGCGAAGGCTCGCGTTCGGCCCACGTGGCCACTCCGGCCGCGTGCCAGTCGGCGAGGGAGAAGCATGAAGATCACGAAGTCCTTCGGTGGTGTGGCCGTCGCGGTACTGGCGACCGGCGTACTGGCGGCAACCCCGGCCGCCGCGGAACTCACTCCGTTGAATCCCGGTATGGTTCCTGCCCTGCAACGCGATCTGGGGCTGAGCGAAGGCCAGGCGCTTGCCCGGCTCGGCAACGAGGAGGCCGCCGGCCGGATCGCGCGGTCGATCGCCGGCGCGCTGGGAGATCGGCTGGGCGGCGTCAGCTATCACGCCGCGACCGGCAAGGCGCGCATCGGCGTCACCGACCCGGCGTTGCTGGACCGAGTACGCGCGGCCGGCGCGGAGGCCGAGCTGGTCCGGTTCAGTGCGCGGCAGCTGGATTCCACTGTGGACGTTTTGAACACGAACGAACGGTCCGCACCGGATGCCGTGACCGGCTGGGGCGTCGACACGGCCGCCAACCGGGTGACGCTCTCGGTGCTCCGCGGGCAGCGTCAGGTCGCCGAGGCATATGTGGCGAAATCCGGCGTCGACCGCTCGGCGGTCACGATCGCCGAGGTGGCCCAGAAGCCGACGCCGTTCTACGACGTCCGCGGCGGTGACGCGTACTACATCGGCAGTTCTTCGCGGTGCTCAGTGGGTTTCTCGGTCCGCGGCGGCTTCCTCACCGCCGGGCACTGCGCCGCGCTGACCGGCGGTGGCGCGCTGAGCGGGTACAACCACGTCGCGATGGGCCGGTTCGGGAAGTACGTGTTCCCCGGCGAGGACTACGCGTCGGCGACGGTCAACAACAACTGGACGCCGGTGGGGCAGATCAACAACGGCACGCGGGTGTCCGGGACCACGGAGGCCGCGGTCGGCGCCTCGGTGTGCAAGGCGGGCTCGACCACCGGCTGGACCTGCGGCACGATCCAGGCCAAGAACCAGACGGTGCGGTATCCGCAGGGCGCCGTGCGCGGGATGACGCAGACCAGCGCGCACGCCGAGGGCGGTGACTCCGGCGGGTCGTTCATCAGCGGCAACCAGGCGCAGGGGCTCACCTCGGGCGGCGACTCCTCGACGACCTACTTCTACCTGGTGAACAAGGCGATCTCGGCCACCGGCACGACGATCGTCCTCGGCTGATCTCCTCCCGCGGAAACAGCGAAGGGGGGGGGTGGGGTTTGTTGGAAACACACGAAAAAAAACCCCCCACAGAAGAAAAGCTCAGCTAGTAGGGGTGTGTG